>NZ_JBBELO010000034.1:0-185050 GCF_037404875.1 Rathayibacter sp. YIM 133350 | reverse complement strand
GGGCATCTTTGGGCGGGACCCTCCCCTTCGGGACCCCGCCGGACGAACGACACAAGACAGCTCCCGCCACCGGGAGGGTGGGCATCTTTGGGCGGGACCCTCCCCTTCGGGACCCCGCCGGACGTACGACACAAGGCAGCCCCCGCCACCGGGCCCTTCGACAAGCTCGGGGACCCCGCCCTTCGACAAGCTCAGGGACCCGGCCCTTCGACAAGGGATCGGCAAGGGCTCAGCTGTGCTGCGGAAAGCCCAGGTTGATGCCGCCGTGGCTCGGGTCGAGCCAGCGTGAGGTGATGGCCTTCTCACGCGTGAAGAACGCAACGCCCGCCGGACCGTAGGCCTTGGCATCGCCGAAGAGCGAGGCCTTCCAGCCGCCGAAGGAGTGGTAGGCCACCGGCACCGGAATCGGCACGTTCACGCCCACCATGCCGACCTGCACCTCGCGCTGGAATCGCCGTGCGGCGCCGCCGTCGTTCGTGAAGATCGCCGTGCCGTTGCCGTACTTGCCCCGGTTGATGATCTCGAGGCCCTCTTCGTAGCCCGAGACGCGCACGATCGAGAGCACCGGCCCGAAGATCTCATCGGTGTACACCGCGGATGAGGTGGGCACCTTGTCGATAAGCGTCGGCCCGAGCCAGAACCCCTCCGCCGCTCCGTCGACCTCGGTGTTCCGGCCGTCGACGACGACGTCGGCGCCATCTGTCATCGCGAGATCGATGTAGGAGGCGACCTTGTCGCGATGCACCTCGGTGATGAGCGGTCCCATGTCGCAGGAGCGCCGGCCGTCTCCGATGCGCAGGGCCGCCATGCGCTCCTTCACCTTCGCGACGAGTTCGTCGGCGACGGAGTCCACGGCGAGCACGACCGAGATGGCCATGCAGCGCTCCCCGGCCGAACCGAAGCCGGCGTTGACCGCCGAGTCGGCCACGAGGTCGAGGTCGGCGTCGGGAAGCACGAGCATGTGGTTCTTGGCTCCGCCCAGTGCCTGCACGCGCTTGCCGTTGCGCGCGGCCGTCTCGTAGATGTACTGCGCGATCGGCGTGGAACCGACGAACGAGACCGAGGCGATTCCCGGGTGCTCGAGAACCGCATCCACAGCCTCCTTGTCGCCGTGAACGACGTTGAAGACGCCGTCGGGAAGCCCGGCCTCCTTCAGCAGCGCGGCCATCCAGTTGGCCGCCGACGGGTCCTTCTCCGACGGCTTCAGCACGACCGTATTTCCGGTGGCGATGGCGATGGGGAAGAACCACATGGGCACCATGGCCGGAAAGTTGAACGGGCTGATGATGCCGACGACGCCGAGCGGCTGCTTGAGCGTGTACACGTCGACCCCGGTCGAGACGTTCTCGCTGTAGTCGCCCTTGACCAGCTGCGAGATGCCGCAGGCGAACTCGACGACCTCGAGCCCGCGGGCGATCTCGCCCGCGGCGTCCGAGAGCACCTTGCCGTGCTCGCTCGTGAGAATCTCGGCGAGCTCGTCGCGGCGGGCGTTCAGCAGCTCCCGGAACGAGAACATCACCGACTGTCGTTTGGCGAGCGAGGTCTCGCTCCAGGTCGCGAAGGCGACGGATGCCGCCTCGACCGCACGCGCAACATCGGCGGCGGAGCCCATGCGCACGTGCTTCTGCACCACGCCGCGGGCCGGGTCGTAGACGGGTGCGGTGCGGCTGGACTCCCCCGCGGCCGCAGCTCCGTCGATCCAGTGGTCGAGCACGGCGGTCTCGCCCGCCCTCGTGTCCGGTTCGTTGGTGAGTGTGTCGGTCATGATGTGTTCCTTCGGTGTCTTCTGCGGTGAAGTCGTGGTGTGGGATGCGGCCCTTCGACAGGCTCAGGGACCGGGGTTTCGAGGTGGGATGCGGCCCTTCGACGAGCTCAGGGACCGGGTCTTCGAGGTGGGATGCGGCCTTTCGACAAGCTCAGGGACCGCCGCACACCTCAGGGTCTGGGGTCACGGCGCCGAGGCCTCCACGAGCGTGAGCACCTCGTCGTACTTCTGCACGGCTTCGGCGACCTCATCGTCGGTCACGATGCACGGGGGCACGACGTGGATGCGGTTGTCCTGCACGAACGGCAGCAGCCCACGGCCCACGAGCTCGCTCTTGATGCGCCCCATGCCGGCGGCGGCGAGCGGTTCACGGGTCTCGCGGTCGGCCACGAGCTCGAGCGCCCAGAACACGCCCTCTCCGCGCACCTCGCCGATGCTCGGGTGCGCTGATGCCAGCTCGCGCAGTGCGGGACCGATCGCATCCGCACCCACGCGCCGGGCGTTCTCGACGATGCCCTCGGACTCCATCGCGACGAGAGCCCCCACGATCGCCGCCATCGCGAGCGGATGCCCGCTGTAGGTCAGGCCGCCGGGGAAGACGTGCTCGTCGAAGTCCGCCGCGATCTCATTGGAGATGATCACGCCGCCCGCGGGAACGTAGCCCGAGTTCACGCCCTTCGCGAAGGTGATGAGGTCGGGCACGACGTCGTGGCCCTCGAAGGCGAACCATCGCCCGGTGCGGCCGAAGCCGCACATCACCTCGTCGAGGATCAGCAGGATGCCGTAGCGGTCGGCGAGAGCCCGCACGCCCGCGAGGTAGCCGGGCGGCGGCACGAGCACGCCCGCCGTACCGGGAACCGTCTCGAGCAGGATCGCCGCGATCGAGGTGGGACCCTCGGCCTGGATCACGCGCTCGAGGTGGTGCAGGGCGCGCTCGCTCTCCTGTTCGGGCGTCGTCGCCCAGAACTCGCTGCGATAGAGGTACGGTCCGAAGAAGTGCACATGCCCGCGCGCGTATTCGTTCGGGATGCGACGCCAGTCGCCGGTCGAGACGATGGCCGCACCGGTGTTGCCGTGGTACGAGCGGTAAGTCGAGAGGATCTTGTCGCGGCCCGTGTGCAGGCGCGCCATGCGGATGGCGTTCTCGTTGGCATCCGCACCGCCGTTGGTGAAGAAGACCTTGTCGAACCCCTCGGGCGCACGCTCGACGATGCGGCGCGCGGCCTCGCCACGGGTGAGGTTGGCGGTGGCGGGGGCGACCGTGGCGAGCAGGTCGGCCTGCTCGTGGATGGCCGCGATGACCGCCGGGTGCTGGTGGCCGATGTTGGTGTTGACGAGCTGGCTCGAGAAGTCCAGCCAGCTCGTGCCGGAGTGATCCCATACGCGGCAGCCCGAGCCGCCGGCGATCACGAGTGGGTTCAGCCCCGCCTGGGCCGACCAGGAGTGGAACACGTGCGCCGCGTCGAGCTCGCGCGCCCGTGCGTCGAGCGGTGAGAGGGCGGTCTCGGTGGTCATGGTGCCTTCTTTCGTACGACCGGGGGTGGTGCCGGCTCGCGAAGCGCGGGGCTCGCGAGCCGGCACCCGGGGTTCTACTTGCCGCCCTCTTTCAGGGTGACCTCGATGGGCGTGAAGTTAGCGCCCATGGTGTCCACGCCGTCATCCTTCAGCTCAGCGAGCGCCTTCTTCACGTACTCGTTGGAATACGCGTCTTTCGGCGGCTTGCTCGTGATGATGGTGGCGCCCGTCTCGTTCTTCGTCTTCATGGCGATGTCGACGGTCTGCTGCCAGGCCTTCTCATCGATCATGCCGACTCCGTTGGTCGAGGGCCAGATGAGCTTGTTGACCTCGTTGGTCATCCAGAGCTGGTGGCTCTGGCCCAACTGGGAACCCGCCTTGGTGACGATGTCGGCCGCTTCCTGGGCGTGATCGCGAGCGTAGGCCCAGCCCTTGATCGACGCCTTGATGAACTTCACCGTGTTGTCGGCGTAGTCCTTGTCGTCGCTCAGCCGGTCGGCATCGGCCCAGATCGCATCCTGCAGCATCGCCGTTCCGACGTCGTTCCAGTTGATGACGTTGAGGTCATCGGGCGTGTACAGCTCGCCGGTCGCCGGGTTCTTCGTCTCCAGCACCTGGGCGTACTCGTTGTACGTCATGGCCTGCGCCGCGTCGATGTCGCCCGAGAGGAACCCGTTCATGTCGAACGCCTGCTGCACGAGGGAGATGTCGTTCACGCCGACGCCCTCCTTCTGCATGCCGGCGAACAGCTCCCACTCGTTGCCGTAGCCCCAGCTGCCGACCTTCTTGCCCTTCAGGTCGGCCGGCGAGGTGATGCCCTTGTCCTTGAACGAGATCTGGGTGGTGGCGCTGCGTTCGAAGATCTGCGCGACGTCCGTGATGTGGGCACCCTGCTCGATGGAGCCGAGAACCTTGGGCACCCACGAGATCGCGTAGTCGACGTCGCCGTTGGCGAGCGAGTCCTGCGGAACGATGTCCGACCCGCCTTCGACGATCGACACGTCGAGGCCCTCGTCCTTGTAGTAACCCTGGTCGACGGCCGCGTAGTAGCCGGCGAACTGCGCCTGCGCGAACCACTGCAACTGCAGCTTGATCGGCGTCAGGTCACCGCCGCCGCTCGACGACGTGGAACCGGAGTCGCTCGAGCCCGACGAGCATGCGCTGAGTGCCAGGGCGGATGCCGCGACGATCGCGAGAGCGCCGGCGAGCTTCCTGGTGCTGTGTTTCATGTCTTCCTCCTTCAGGTGCCTCTGTGGTGTGGTGCGGTACAGGTGCGGCGCGTCTGCCTCGTGGGTGCGACGCCGCGACCCTCAGGCGGCCGGCCGGTGGCGGGACGCAAGCCTCTCGAGCCCGAGGGTCGCTCCGTAGAAGACCAGGCCGAGGATGATGGAGCCGAGCACGTAGGCCCAGGCGAGGGAGTAGTTGCTGCTCGACGCGGCGGACGTGATCGACTTGCCGAGACCGCCGACGGGGCCGCCGAAGTACTCGGCGATGAGCGCCGAGATCACGGCGAGCGAGCTCGCGATGCGCAGGCCGGTGAAGATGAACGGCGTCGCGGTCGGCAGCGTCACGGTGCGGGTGCGCTGCCACGGCCCCGCCGCGTAGGCGCGCATCAGGTCGCGGTGCACCGCACGGGTCTGCCGGAATCCCCGCAGGGCGTTGAGGTAGACGGGGATGAAGACGGCGATCGCGGCCACGATCTGGCGGGCGGTCTCGGCGCCGGCGCCGAACATCGAGTACAGCACGGGAGCCAGGGCGACGATCGGGATGACGCTGAGCGCGGCGACGAGGGCGACGCTGAGCTCGTCGAGCACGGGCAGCAACGCGGCGAGCACGGCGAACACCACTCCGAGGATGCCGCCGATCACGAGCCCGATGAACGCGTTCGCACCGGTGACGAGGCACGCCTGCCAGACGGTTGCGACGTTCTTCGTGAACTGCGCGAAGATCTCCAGCGGACTCGGGAGCACGAACGGCTTGATGTCGAAGGCGAGGACCGCCAGCTGCCAGAGCACGAGGGCGGCCACGCCGAGCAGCAGCGGAGCGAGCACCGCCCTCGTCGTTCCCGCCGCCGGCCTCATCGCTGCTCCCGACGGGAGGAGTGAGGAGCGGCGACCGGACCGTGCAGCGCTTCGCGCACGGCGCTGACCGCGTCGAAGAAGCCCTCCTCCTCGCGCAGTCCCTCGCCGCGGTCGGCGGCGGAACCCAGCCGCACCGGCAGCACCTCGACCACGCGACCCGGCCGCGGCGACATCACCACGACGCGGTTGGAGAGGAAGACCGCCTCGGGAATGGAGTGGGTGACGAAGACGACCGCGGCATCCGTCTCGGCGCAGATGCGCACGAGCTCGTTCTGCATGCGTTCACGCGTCATCTCGTCGAGCGCGCCGAAGGGCTCGTCCATCAGCAGCAGGCGGGGGCTCTCGGCCAGCGCCCGCGCGATCGCCACCCGCTGCTGCATTCCGCCCGAGAGTTGGTCGGGATAGCTGGCGCCGAAGTCGCTCAGGCCCACCATCTCGAGCAGCTCGCTCACGCGGGTGTCGCGCTCGCGCTTGCGGGTGCCGTGCAGTTCGAGGGGCAGGGCGATGTTGGCGGCGACCGTGCGCCACGGCAGCAGGCCGGCCTGCTGGAAGGCGATGCCGTACTCCTGGTCGACGCGTGCCTTCGCCGCCGTCTTGCCGAACACCCGGATCTCGCCGGAGGTCGGGCTGTCGAGGTCGGCGATGAGGCGCAGCAGCGTCGACTTGCCGCAGCCGCTCGGGCCGATGAGGCTCACGAACTCGCCGGGCGCGACGCTCAGTTCGATGTCGTCGAGGGCGGTGACGGCGGCGTCCCGACCGCCGCTGAAGACCCGGCTCACATGCGCGACGCTCACGGCGGCTGCGGCATCCGCCGTGGCTGCGGCGGATCCGGATGCCTGAGGCTGGGTGATGCTCATGCGGTGACCTCTCCACGACGGTAGCGGCGCAGCAGCGCGCCGATCAGGCTGACGATGCCGGCTGCGGCGAGGCCGACGAGCACGGCTCCGAAGATGGGCGCCCAGGGCTTGGCCGGGTCGCCGCCAGCCGCGGCGGCGAACTCGACCACCATGCGGCCGATGCCGCCACGCAGGCCGATGGAGACCTCCGCGACGATGGCTCCGATCACCGCGCTCGCGGCGGCGAGCCGAAGCGCCGGCAGCAGGTACGGAACACTCGCGGGCAGTCGCAGCGTGAGCAGGGTGCGCCACCAGCCGACGGCGTAGCTGCGCATGAGTTCGACGTGATTGGCGTCAGGCGAGTTCAGCCCCCGCAGGGCGCCGATCGATACGGGGAAGAAGGCGAGGTAGCTCGCGATGAGTGCAACCGACATCCACGGCGCCCACTCGAAGTCGCCGATCGAAATCTGCGAGCCCCACCGCCGCACGAGCGGCGCGATGGCGATGAGCGGCACCGTCTGGCTGAGGATGATCCACGGCAGCAGGGCGGACTCGGCCGTGATGAAGCGCTGCATGAGAAGGGCCAGCAGCGAGCCGACGATGACGCCGGTCACCCAGCCGACCGCCGCGATGCCGAGGCTGAAGGCGGACGCCTGCAGCACGGCCAGCCACATCGGCGGGGCGCCCGCGATGCTCGATACCGGCTCGAACAGGCGGGCGATCATCGTCCAGACGTGCGGCATCGCGAGGTCCGAGGTGCGGGGCAACACCGTGATGCCGCCGATCACGACACCGTCGACAGGGCCGAGCGCCTTGTAGAATTCCCAGATCGCGGCGAGCAGAACGACTCCTGCTGCGCCGAGCGCGACGCGTCGAGCCCGTCCGGTACGCCCGGACCGAACCCGCGATCGCCGCGATGGGCGCTCCACGAGCGTGGGCACGGTGCCCACGGAACCGGCATCCGTCGCCTTCAGCGGCGCGGCGGGGTCGAGCAGTCCGGGCTCCCCGGGTGCCGCATCCTGCCGAACGTCCGCCATGCTCACGCCTTCGCCGTCACGTGGTCGGAGAGGGCCGGGATCACGGTCTCGCCGTAGACGCGCAGCGTCTCCTCCTTGTTGTCGTGCTGCAGGTAGCCGGCGAACTGGTCGACGCCGATGGCCCGCAGTTGCTCGAGCTTGGCAATGTGCTCGGCCGCGGTTCCGAGAAGGCAGAATCGGTCGACGATCTCGTCGGGCACGAACTCCGTGTGGGTGTTGCCCGCCCGGCCGTGCTCGTTGTAGTCGTAGTCCTGGCGGCCGCGGATGTAGTCGGTCAGCGCCTGCGGCACGGCGTCCGCACCCGAGCCCGTCGACGGACCGTACTTGGCGACGATGTCGGCGACATGGTTGCCCACCATTCCGCCGAACCAGCGGCACTGCTCGCGCATGTGCTCCCAGTCATCGCCGATGTACATCGGCGCGGCCACGCAGAACTTCACAGCCATCGGGTCACGCCCGGCGGCCTCGGCGGCCTCGCGCACCGTCTTGATCATCCACGCGGCGATGTCGACGTCGGCCAGCTGCAGGATGAAGCCGTCGCCGACCTCCCCGGCGAGCTTGAGCGCGAGGGGTCCGTAGGCGGCGACCCAAACATCCAGCTGGGAGCCCCGACTCCACGGGAACTGCAGGCTCGCCCCGTTGTACTCGACAGCCCGCGAATTGGCGAGCTCTCGGATGACATGGATGGACTCGCGCAGTTCGCGCATCGTGGTCGGCTTGCCGTTCGTCACGCGCACGGCGGAGTCGCCGCGACCGATGCCGCAGATGGTGCGGTTGCCGTACATCTCGTTCAGCGTCGCGAAGATGGATGCGGTGACGGTCCAGTCCCGCGTCGCCGGGTTGGTGACGAAGGGCCCCACCTTGACCTTGCGGGTCTCGGCGAGGATCTGGCTGTAGATCACGTACGGCTCCTGCCACAGCAGGTGCGAGTCGAAGGTCCACACGTGGGTGAAGCCGTGGTTCTCGGCCAGCTTCGCCAGCTGCACCGTGCGCGAGGCCGGCGGGTTGGTCTGCAGCACCGCTCCGAATTCCATCCGTCGTCCTCTCAGACCAGGTACTGGCTCAGGCCGCGCTTGACGTAGCGGCCATCGCCCTTAGTGCCGAGATAGCGGTTGTCGTCGACGATGACCTTGCCGCGCGAGATGACCGTGTCGACGTGACCGTCGATCTCGAAGCCCTCCCACGCCGAGTAGTCCATGTTCATGTGATGCGTCTTGCCGAGGCCGATCGAGGTGTGCCCGTTCGGGTCGTAGACGACCACGTCGCCGTCGGCGCCCGGTTGGATCACCCCCTTCTTGCCGTACATGCCGAACATGCGGGCAGGGGTGGTGCTCGTGAGCTCCACCCAGCGCTCGAGGGTGATCTGCCCGGTCACGACGCCCTGGTACATCAGGTCGATGCGGTGTTCCACGGAGCCGATGCCGTTGGGGATCTTCGAGAAGTCGCCGATTCCCATGTCTTTCTGGCCCTTCATGCAGAACGGGCAGTGGTCGGTGGAGACCATCTGGATGTCGTTGGTGCGCAGCGACTGCCACATGTGGTGCTGGTGGCCCTCGGCCTTGGAGCGCAGCGGTGTGGAGCAGACCCACTTTGCGCCCTCGAAGTCGCCCCACTGCTCACTGGATGCCCCGAGCTGGTCCTCGAGCGAGAGGTAGAGGTACTGCGGACAGGTCTCGCCGAAGATGTTGAGGCCCTTGTCACGAGCTGCGGCGATCTGCTCCACCGCCTGCTTGGCGCTCACGTGCACGACGTAGAGCGGAGCACCGGTGAGGTCGGCGATCATGATCGCCCGGTGGGTGGCCTCTTCCTCCGCCTGCCAGGGCCGGGTGAGCCCGTGGAAGTAGGGCGACGTGTTGCCCGCCTCGATGGCCTGCTTCACCAGAACGTCGATAATGGCGCCGTTCTCGGCGTGCATCATCATCATCGCGCCGTTCTGCGCTCCCTTCTGGAACGCCCGCAGGATCTGGCCGTCGTCGCTCAGGAAGACGCCCTTGTAGGCCATGAACAGCTTGAAGCTCGTCACCCCTTCTGCGATCAGCTCGTCCATCGCCGTGAGCGAGGAGTCCTGCACGTCGGAGAGGATCTGGTGGAAGCCGTAGTCGATGGCGCAGTTGCCGGCCGCCTTCTCGTGCCAGAGGTTGTACTGCTCGAGGATGTTCTGGTCGGGGTACTGCACGATGAAGTCCACGATCGACGTGGTTCCGCCGTGCGCGGCCGCCCGGGTTCCGGTCTCGAAGGTGTCGGAGGCGAAGGTGCCGCCGAACGGCATCTCCATGTGGGTGTGGGCGTCGATGCCGCCGGGAATGACGTACTTGCCGGTCGCGTCGACGACGGTGTCGACGGATGCCGCGACATCCGTTCCGAGAAGCCGGGAACCGGGCTCGAGCACCGCGACGATGCGTTCGCCGTCGATGAGCACGTCCGCCGCGCCGCGGCCGGTCGCGCTGACCACTGTTCCGCCGGTGATGAGGGTTGTTGCCATGTGCGATTCCTTAGGTCGTGTCGTTGCCTGCAGCCCCTGCGACAGGCGCAGAGAACGGATTCCGGGGACGGCTGCCGCTACGGCTGGGGAATGGCGGTGTACGAGTCGGGCCTGCGGTCCCGGTAGAACTGCCAGGTGTTGCGCACCTCGCGGATGAGGTCGAGGTCGAGGTCGCGGATGACGAGCTCCTCGTGCTGGTCCGACCCGTAATCGCCGACGAGGTTTCCCCTTGGATCGACGAACTGGCTCGAGCCGTAGAAGCTCACGGCGAGGTCGCCGTACTCGTTGTCCTCCTTGCCCACCCGGTTCGGGGCGGCGATGAAGTAGCCGTTGGCCGCGGCCGCGGCGGGCTGCTCGATCTGCCAGAGCCGGTTCGAGAGGGCGGGCTTGGTCGCGTTCGGGTTGAAGACGATCTGGGCGCCGTTCAGGCCGAGCTCACGCCAGCCCTCGGGGAAGTGCCTGTCGTAGCAGATGTACACGCCGATCTTGCCCACGGCCGTGTCGAACACGGGGTAGCCGAGGTTGCCGGGGCGGAAGTAGAACTTCTCCCAGAACTTGTCGAGGTTCGGGATGTGGTGCTTGCGGTACTTGCCCAGGATGCTGCCGTCGGCATCCACCACCACGGCCGTGTTGTAGTACACGCCCGGCTGCTCCTCCTCGTAGATCGGCAGGATCATCACGAGGCCGAGCTCCTTGGCCAGCGCGGCGAAGCGCTGCACGACGGGTCCGTCGGCGGGTTCGGCGTAGTCGTAGTACTTGGCGTCTTCGGTGATGCCGAAGTAGGGGCCGTAGAACAGCTCTTGGAAGCAGATGACCTCGGCGCCCTGCTCCTTGGCGTCTCGGGCGAACTGCTCATGCTTGGCGATCATCGATTCCTTGTCGCCCGTCCACGTGGTCTGGGTGATCGCTGCGCGAACCACAGTCATACCGGGGGTCTCCTCACGAGATCAGCCGGCGTTGGCATCCGTTTCGCAACATCACCAACGCCGAGGGGTTGAGCCGAACTTCCGAGCCTCGTCGCCCGTTCTGTTATTGTTCGGCGTGAACATTTCTCTTTTGTTTCACTGTGTGACGTACGTGTAAGTCATTGTGACCACCCCTCCGAGAGGAGGCAAGAGGCATGCAGGGTGGAATCGTGCAGATCGACGCCCAGAGTCCTCCCGAGATCGCGGCCGCCCTGGCTCGACTCATCCACGACGGCCAGCTCGCTCCCGGCGATCGGCTGCCGACGGTGCGCCAAATGGCAGCCGACCTCGGAGTGAGTCCGGCCACCGTCAGCCAGGCCTGGCAGGCGCTCGCTCGCGCCGGACTCATCGTCTCTCGCGGCCGCGCCGGTTCCTTCGTGCGCAGCACGGATGCGCCCTGGCTGCCGCCGCGCACCAAGGGGCTGGCGGGATACGTCGGCGAGCTGCGGCTCGACCTCTCGCGCGGAACCCCCGACCCGCAGCTGCTCCCCGAACTCGAGCGGGCGCTCACCCGCGTCTCGGCCATCGCCGAGACGCCGAGCTACCACGACCTGCCCGTCATCCCCGAACTCGAGCGCGTGCTGCGTGCGGCCTGGCCCTCGACGGTGGAGGCACTCACCGTGGTCGACGGCGCGCTCGACGCGATCTCGCGATCACTCGACGCCGTCGTGCGATTCGGGGATCGCGTGATCGTGGAGTCGCCGGGGTTCCCGCACTTCTTCGACCTGCTCGACGCTCTCGGAGCGGTGCGCGTGCCCGTCGCCCTCGACCAGCAGGGCATCACGCCGTCGTCGCTGAGGGATGCGCTCGGGAGCCGGCCGGCCGCGCTGCTGTTGCAGCCGCGCGCCCAGAATCCGACCGGGGTCTCGATGACGGCGGACCGGGCGCGCGAACTGGCGCGTGTCATCCGGTCGCATCCGAACGGCGAGCGACTCATCGTGCTCGAAGACGATCACTCCGGGCAGATCGCGGTGGCTGCGGACGTGAGCCTCGCCGAGTACCTGCCCGAACAGGTGCTGCACGTGCGCAGCTTCTCGAAGTCGCACGGACCCGACCTGCGCATTGCCGCGCTCGGCGGACCGGCGGCGATCCTCGACCGCATCGTGGCCCGCCGCATGCTCGGACCGGGCTGGACCAGCCGCATGGTGCAGCGCATCGTCTACGACCTGCTCACCGACGGGCAGTCGATGGCCGAAGTCGCCGAGGCCAGGCGGCAGTACCACGCGCGGCAGCGTGCGCTCGCGAGCGCCCTCGAGGGCTGGGGACTGAAGCCGGGCCGTTCCGACGGCATCAACACCTGGGTCGCGGTGGCCGACGAGCGCTCGGCGCTCGTGCAGCTGGCCGCCGCCGGCATCCGAGTGGCGCCGGGTACGCCCTTCTTCGCGACGGATGCCGGTGCGCCGCAGTTCGTGCGCGTGACGGTGGGCATGGTGCGCGACGAGGCCGTCGAGGTCGCCGCGGCCCTTGCGGCCGCGGCCCTGCCGCATCCGGCGGGGGTGCACTCGCTCGAGCAGCGCTGGGTTTAGCGCCGCCCGAGCGAGCATCGTGCGGCGGGAGTCAGGCCGCGATCACCGCGTCTTCCTCCGTGAAGGGGATCGCCTCGTCGGCCAGGCGACGCTTGCGCACGCTCCACGTGTGCGTGATGACGACGAGCGTGATGCCCGCCGCCGCCCACAGCGCCAGACGCAGGCCGTCGAAGCCGAACTGGCGGCCCGGGAAGTAGAGCAGCGACTGCACAGCGTCGATCCAGGCGGCACCATTCCAGAACGAATTCAGGCCCGAGAAGAGCGCCGGCTGCATCGGCTGGGCGAAGATGCCACCACAACTGGTGATGTTCAGCATCACGAACAAGAACGTGAGCGTCGGGGTGGTCCACTTGCCGAGCACCGGGTGCAGCCCGACGCCGATGCTGATGATGCCGAACACGTAGAGCCAGGCCATGAGGCCGATCGGCCACTGCTGGGCGGTCACGACGTTGAAGATGGGGCCGGCGACGATGAGGCCGATTCCCGCGATCACGCCGGAGACGATGGCGGCAACGGCGAACCGCCAGAGCACCTTCATCGCGACGGTGGCCGCGGCGACCGCAATCGCACTGGCGTAGCCGCCAATGGTGAGGGCGACCATGAGGAAGAACAGGCCCTGCCCCGTGGCGTCGCCGCTGCCGACCGGCACGACGTCATCGATCTGCAACGGAAGGTTCTGCTGGTACGCGATGGGCAGGAACAGCTTCTGGGTGACCTCCGCTGTCGTGGCCGAAGCGGCGGTGGCGACGATGAGCGTGGCGTGCGTCCCGTCGTTCTCGTACGCGGCGCTGATATCGCGATCGCGCACCTGGCGTTCTGCGGTGGCGTGATCGGCGACCGTCTTCACGTCGAGCTTGTCGGGAGCCTTGTCGTTCAGCATCTGCGCGAACACCTTGGCCTCGGGCCCTTGCCCCACGACCGCCACCGGCAAATTGTGCGGACTCGGAGCATGGAACGCGCCGAGGTAGGCGAGCGCCATGCCCGTTGCGAGGAACAGCGGGATGACGATGTGCGACACGAGTGCCTTCCACGACGACCACGACGGAACGGCGAGGCGCTGGGCGAGCGTGGGTGCGGCGGCGCGGCGCACGGAGGCGAGCGGTGTTGTGCGGTGATTCGACATGCGTTCCTAGTGATCTGCGATATCTGCGTGTTGTGTGAGGCAACATTCTCGCACGGCCGGATGAACGGCTGCTGAGCGCAGTATCGTGAGCCCGTGACGGATGCACGGCGCGCGCAGACCGACCGAGTGCAGCAGGAGCTGACCACCCTCTCACGACGGGGGAACGCGCGCTCCCGCCGCATGAGGGAGGGCCTCTCAGAGACCGACCATTCGGTGCTGGTCTACCTGGCCGAGCATCCGGGGTGTCGCGGAGCGGACCTCGCCGAGCATTTCCGCATGAACCGGTCGACCATTTCGCGGCAGGTGAGCGCCCTCGTCGACCAGGGACTCATCGAGATCTCCCCTGCCGTGGGCCACAGTCGCTCCCTGGACCTCTCCGAGCAGGGCCGGGATCTCCTGGCGCGCGGCTCACTCGAGCTGGGCGCCGTGCTGCAGGCCCGGATGGCTCGCTGGAGCGTGGCCGAGATCGCCGCGTTCGCCGAGGCGCTCACCCGCTTCAACGACGAGGGGCGCCAGAACGGCGCCACAACGCAGGAGGACGAAACGTGACCACCCTTCCCCCGATCGACGACGTCGCGAGCTGGTTGCGCGCGCAGCCCTCGCTCATCGGCCGCGCGCTGGCCCTCGACCTCACCACGCTCCCCGACGACCCGGTCGAACTGTTCCTGCGCTGGCTCGGTGAGGCCGTTCGCGCCGGCGTCGCCGAGCCGCATGCGGTGACCTTGGCGACCGTCGATGCCGACGGCCTGCCCGATGCCCGCACCCTGGTGCTCAAGGACGTGGACGAGCGGGGCTGGGCCGTCGCCGGCCAGCGCTCCTCGCACAAGGGAAACCAACTCGCGGCCCAGCCCGCGGCCGCCCTGAACTTCTGGTGGCAGCCCCTCGTGCGTGCGGTGCGGCTGCGCGGCGCCGCCGTGGAAGCCAGCCGGGAGGAGAGCGAGGCCGACCTCGCCGCCCGTTCCACCTCCGCCCGCGAGGGGATCGCCCCAGAGGACTGGGTGCGCTGGCGCATCGAACCCGTGCGCGTGGAGTTCTGGCAGGGCTCACCCGATCGGCGGCACACCCGCATCGTGTACGAACGCACCGGCACGGCCTGGTCGCGGAACGTGCTCGGCGGGGAAGGCGCCCTCGGCGCGGCATAGCGCTGCGACGCAGCCCGGCTGCCGGACCTGGGGGTCGCATCCGCCGTCATCGGCGCATGACGCGGCTGCTCGGCGTATTGTTGGCTGTGACCGCCGGTTCGATTTGACCGGATGCGCCGGCTTGGACTTGAGCCGCTGGTCGCCCGCTCACCGCTCACCCAGCGAATGGCCCCTGGGTGTCGTTCTCTGATCGGGCACGCCCGCTCGTCCCCTGCCTGCACCCTTCCGGAGGTTCCGTGATCCGCCGTTCCCTGCTTCTCGCGTCGATCGCCGTCGCATCCGTCGCCGCACTCTCGGGATGCGCGGGCGCGGCGACCGCCGACGCGCCGACCGCCTCGTCGAAGATGGCCGCGGACTCGGGGTTCCCGCTGACCGTCGACAACTGCGGAACGAAGGTGACCTTCGCCGAGCCGCCCCGGCGGGTGCTGACGATCAAGTCGACGACGCTCGAGACCATGCTCGCGCTCGGGCTGCAGAAGCGCGTCGTGGG
This sequence comes from Rathayibacter sp. YIM 133350, assembly GCF_037404875.1. Lineage (NCBI taxonomy): Bacteria > Bacillati > Actinomycetota > Actinomycetes > Micrococcales > Microbacteriaceae > Rathayibacter > Rathayibacter sp. YIM 133350. The sequence continues at coordinate 170,088 of NZ_JBBELO010000034.1, read as the reverse complement.
CACGGCGTTCACCGACGGGCCTGTCGCCGACGCGTGGGCGGATGCCGCGAAGGGCATCCCGTCGCTGTCCGACCAGGTTCCCGGGCAGGAGGCGACGCTGGCTGCGCAGCCCGACCTCGTCTATGCGGGCTGGGAGTCGAACGTGACGGCCGAGGGCGCCGGCGATCGCGCGACGCTGGGCTCCCTCGGCGTCAACACCTACGTGGCCCCGAGTGCCTGCAAAGAGGCCGGCTACAAGCCCGACCCCCTCACCTTCGACGACGTGTTCGGCGAGATCGACGAGGCCGGGGCGATCTTCGGGGTGCCGGATGCGGCATCCGCTCTCGTGAAGCAGCAGAAGGCGCAGTTGGCCGCCATCACGCCGAGCACGAGCGGCCTCAGCGCGCTCTGGTACAGCTCGGGCACCGACACTCCGTACGTGGGAGCGGGCATCGGGGCTCCCGCGATGATGATGAAGGCCGCCGGGCTGAAGAACGTGGCCGCCGACGTGCATGACACCTGGTCGAGCCTCGGCTGGGAGTCGATCGTCGCCGACGATCCCGATGTCATCGTGCTCATCGATGCCACCTGGAACACGGCGGCATCCAAGATCGCCAACCTCGAGGCCAATCCCGCGACCGCCGCGATGACGGCCGTGAAGCAGCACCGCTACGTCACCATCCCGTTCCCGGCGGGTGAGGCCGGCGTGCGCAATGTCGAGGCTGTCGCGTCCATCGTGGACCAGGTGAAGAAGCTGGGCCTGTAGAGATGCCGCCGCTGAACCATTTCGTCGCCGTTGAGCCGCTGCAGGCGGATCAACGGCGAGCAAATGGTTCAACGGCGGATGCCGGTGCGGATGCTGTCGGCCGTGGCGCAACCCGCGGCGGGCGCAGGCGCGGACCGGCCCCGCTCTGGGGCGCCGTTCTCGTCGTGCTGCTGGTCGCATCCGTCGTCGCGGCCGTCGCCATCGGACCGGCCGGGCTCACCCCGGCCGATGTGTGGAACAGCGTGCTCGCCCACCTTGGCGTCGGCAAGCCGACGCTCCCCGCGCTGCGCGACGGCATCGTGTGGCAGCTCCGGATGCCGCGCGTGCTGACCGCCGCCGCAGTCGGAGCCGGCCTCGCCCTCTGCGGCGTGATCATGCAGGCGGTCACCCGCAACCCGCTCGCCGACCCGTACCTGCTCGGGCTCTCGTCGGGCGCATCCGTCGGCGCCGTGATCGTGGTGGTGCTCGGCTGGGCGATCGCGCTGCCCGTCGCCGCATTCGCCGGGGCGCTGCTCGCGCTCGTCGCGACGCTGGGGCTCGCCGGCTCGGGCGGACGCATCACCCCGACGCGCACCGTGCTCGCGGGACTCGCCGTCTCGAGCGTCTTCGGTGCCGTGACGAGCCTCATCATCTTCTGGAGCGCAACCGGCGACAGTTACCGCGAGATTCTCAACTGGCTGCTCGGGTCGCTCGCGGGCGCGCGCTGGTCGTCGGTGGCCGTCACCGTCGCCGCCCTCGTGGTCGTCGGCATCCCGCTGCTGGCGAGCGCTCGATCCCTCGACGCCTTCGCCTTCGGAGACACCACGGCGAGCGCTCTCGGCGTGCACGTGAACCGCACTCGCTGGCTGCTGCTCGGCGGAACGGCGGTGCTCACGGGTGTGCTCGTGTCGGTCTCGGGCGCGATCGGGTTCGTCGGGCTCATCCTTCCCCATGCCGTGCGGCTGCTGACGGGCCCGGGACACCGGGCGCTGCTGCCGCTCTCGGCGCTGGCCGGAGCGCTCTTCCTCGTGTGGGCAGACACGGCCGCTCGCACGCTCTTCGACCCTCGCGAGCTGCCCGTCGGCATCCTCACCGCCCTCGTCGGCGGCCCGGTCTTCTCGCTGCTGATGCTGCGCTCGCGGAGAATCTCGTGAGCCTGGACCTGCAGCGCGTTCGCTTCGGCCGCGACGGCCGGCTCATCATCGACAACATCGACTGCACGCTCCCGCGCGGCTCACTCGGGGCGCTCGTCGGGCCGAACGGCGCCGGCAAGTCCACGTTGCTGCACCTCATCGCCGCCGTCGAGGCTCCGGATGCCGGCTCGCTCGCCTTCGACGGACGCTCACTCACGGCGATGCGCCGTCGCGATCGCGCTCGGGTCGTCGCCCTCGCCGAGCAGCAGAGCGACACCGAACTCGACCTCTCGGTCTTCGATGTGGTGATGCTCGGCCGCACTCCGCACCTCGGTCGGTTCGCGAGCGCATCCGCCCACGACGAGGCCGTCGTAAGGCGCAGCCTCGAAGACGTGGGAGCGACCGCGCTGAGCGAGCGCCGTTTCCACACGCTCTCGGGCGGCGAGCGCCAGCGGGTGACGCTCGCCCGTGCACTCGCCCAGGAGCCGGCGCTGCTGCTGGCCGACGAGCCCACGAACCACCTCGACATCCGCGCGCAGCTCGCAGCGCTCGGCCTGCTCGCCGAGCTGGCCCGCGGCGGCATCACCGTGCTCACCGCACTCCACGACCTGACGCACGCCGCCGCGTACGCCGACCACGTGATCGTGCTCGCACAGGGTCGGGTCGTCGCCGCCGGGAATCCCGCCGAGGTGCTCACGCCGCAGCTCATCCGCGAGGTGTACGGCGTGGATGCCGCGGTGCTGCCGCATCCACTCACGGGGCGACCGCTGCTCGCCTTCGCCGAGGCGCGGCCCGCGGGATCGGACGCCGGTTCCTTGGCGGAGACGGCACTGAATCCCGCACCCCTGGACGCAACCTCGTGACGCCGCGCATCTCACCGTGGTATGCGCGCGCGCCTGGTGCACGGCACGGTCGCGCGCTGGCGACGCCGCTACGAACCCGATGAGGAGAACCACGCATGACGCAGAAGATCACGGTGCTCGCGGGCGGTGTGGGCGGGGCACGCTTCACGCGCGGCCTGCTGCGGGCGGTGCCAGAGGCATCCGTCACCGTCGTGGCGAACACGGGCGACGACATGTGGCTCACGGGCCTGCGGGTGTGTCCCGACCTCGACTCGCTCATGTACACGCTCGGCGGGGTGTCCGACGACGAGCGCGGCTGGGGACGCCGTGACGAGAGTGAGCGCGTGAGCGCGGAACTGACCGCGTACGGGGTCGGGTGGCCATGGTTCACCCTGGGCGACCTCGATCTCGGCACCCACATCGCGCGCACGTCGATGTTGCGCGACGGGCTGCCGTTGAGCACTGTGACCGAGCGGCTGAGCGCCCGTTACGACCTGGGGGTCACCCTGCTTCCCGCGACGGATGACGAGGTCGAGACGCGCGTTCGGCTCGCGGTGCAGGATGCTCAGCCGGGCGAGGGCCGCGAGGGTGCGGTCGCGCCTGTGCAGACCGAAGAGGTGCACTTCGAGGAATGGTGGGTGCGGTACCGCGCCGGCCGCGCTGCCCTCGGCTTCCGGCAGACGAACGTCGAAACGGCGCGTCCCGCGCCGGGCGTTCTCGAGGCGATCGCCCAGGCCGACGTCGTGCTGCTGGCTCCCTCGAACCCCGTCGTCTCCATCGGCACGATCCTCGGCATCCCGGGAATCGCCGACGCGGTGCGTGCGACCGCGGCACCGGTCGTGGGCGTCTCGCCGATCATCGGCGGCGCAGTCGTGCGCGGCATGGCGGATGCCTGCCTCAGCGCCATCGGAGTCGAGACCTCCGCCCTCGCGGTCGGACGCCACTACGGCGCACGCCGCAGCGGCGGCCTGATCGACGCCTGGCTGGTGGACTCCGTCGACGCGGAAGCCGCCGAGGCGCTCGCGGCCGACAGCATCCGCTCGCGGTCACGCCCGCTGTGGTTCACCTCGGTCGATGAGACCGCCGCGATCGCCCGTGACGCTCTGGCCCTCGCCGCCCCCTGACGCCCTCTCGACCCCCGACCGAAAAGCGAGGACATCCCGAAAAGCGAGGCGATCCTGCGCAACCCGCCGCCTGAGCGCGCCGTTTAAGCGGCGTGGCGCTCATAAAGACCTCGCTTTTCGGCTCGGGTCGCCCGCCCCCATGAGGAACCGGATGGCGCTCGACGCGACACGCGACGGCAACTCGTGCCCGCCGTCGAAGATGTCGACTGCGCAGAGCCCCGGCGCAAACGCCCCCACGACAGCTTCGACCCCGGCCAGCGGGAACAAGGGATCGTGTAGGCCCGCGGAAAGAAACATGGGCCGTTCGATGGCTCTCGCGAGAAGGGGCGTGTCGCCCGCGGCGGCGAGACCGGGCACGAACCACGCGGGGTTGTGGGCGATGTGGTGCTCCGCGAACGAGGCGAGGGTGCCCGCTCCGCAACTGACGACACCCGCCCTCAGCCGAGAGTCGGCAGCGAGGTTGAACAGGGCGACCTGCCCTCCGAGCGAGTGACCCATCACGCTGACACCGGCTGCGCCGGCAATCTCCGCCAGGAGCCACGTGGTCAGGGTCGCTATGTCGCGTGTGTGCTTGGACTGGAGGCTGTCCCCGGGCGCGACGCGGTGCAGCGCGTCGCGCTGTTCATCGTCAGTAGGCCGAGCCGACCACCGCCGCTGGCGCTCTTCGAAGCCCACCAGGTCGGGAATCAGTGCAACGACGCCATGCTGAGCAAGCCGAAGTCCGTACGCCATCGACGGGTCTCCGCGGATGCCTGCCACCTCGCTCTTACCCAAGGAGAAGTCGCCCGCGTGCTGATGGATCGCGATGACGCACGGGCCCGTGGCGTCGGAGGGAAGCAGGAGAAGACACGGAATCGTGTCGCCATCCCCTGACACGATCTCAACGCGATCCCAACCGATTCCACCCTGGCTCCGTAGCGGATCGCGTTGGACCCTTCTCGGCCGGTATGCCTCCAGGGCGCCAAGGGCGAGGAGTTCGTTGACGATGCGTCGGGACTCCGCGGGCGTGGTCACCTCGTGACGCTACCGCGGGTGGCCACTGAATACCCGGCGTCGAAGGCGACGGGCTGGCCGGGACAGCCCGTCTTCGATACGCGCGTTCCCGATCCCCGCACCGTGATACGGACTCAGGAGTCGTGCATCCGGGATCTGAGCACGTCGAATTCACAGCCGGGCGAGTCGGGATCGAAGCCGTGCTCGATGAGCCAGCGCGACGCCACCAGGCTCCGCAGCGACCACCATCCGCGGATCACGTCTCGATCCGCGTCGGGGCCGTAGCCGGCGTCTCCGACTCTAGGTCGTAGATTTGGCGAATGAGCGATAGTGCATCGACGAAGCTGGCTCTCGTCACCGGTGTCGGTCGGCGTCGTTCGATCGGGAGCGCTCTCGCGGTCGGGTTGGCACGGGATGGATGGAATCTCGCGCTCAACTACTGGCGCCCGTACGACGATCGCCTGGGATACGACCACGGCATCGCGGACCCCGAGGAGGTCGCCGAGGAGTGCCGCGCGTTGGGAGTCGCCGTTGAGCTGCTGCCCGCCGATCTGAGCGACCCGTCGGCGCCCGCACGACTGGTTCGCGCTGCCGCGGAACTCGGGCCAGTGACGGGCCTCGTCATGTCGCATTGCGAGTCGGTGGACAGTTCCATTCTCACGACCGATCTCGACAGCTGGGACCGCCACTTCGCAGTGAACGCACGAGCGGTGTGGCTTCTCATCAAAGCGTTCGCGGAGCAACTGCCGACCGACGTCGAACCCGGGGTTGTGGGAGGTCGCATCGTCGCGCTGACGAGTGACCACACCGCCCACAACCTTCCCTACGGCGCGAGCAAAGGTGCCCTCGACCGCATCGTCGTCGCGGCGGCCGCGGAGCTGGCGCCTCGCGGCGTCCGTGCGAACGTCGTGAACCCCGGTCCCATCGACACGGGCTGGATGACCGACGCTGTGCGCGACGCGGGCGTGGCCTCCACAGCCGCCGGCCGGTTGGGCACCGGCGAGGACGCCGCGAACCTGGTGCGATTCCTGTTCTCCGACTCAGGCGCCTGGCTGAACGGCCAGGTGCTGTACAGCAACGGCGGATTCCACCTCGGCTGAGGTTCGAACGGGGTATCGCCCGGCGAGCTCGAGCATCGGATGCTCAGTCCGCGCCGCCAGAACCACCTCGTGCCCCTGCTCCAGCACGTACGCAGCGAGGTCGCGGCCGAGCCCGCTGGAGGCACCCGTAATCAACCACGTGGGAGTGCTGCGCATGATCTTCTCCATCTTCGATTCAGCGAGCCGTACGACAGCCGACGCGACCCTCAGAGTCCGGCAGCGATCTTCGAGGCACCGGCCGCGAGCGGAGCTGCGACCATGACCGTGTAACTCGAGGCCTCGACCGTTCCGATGCTGGAGAAGTCGCGGCTACCGCGGGTGAGGGCGTGTGCGATCGCGCCGTACAGTGCTCCAGCCACGGCGCCGACGGCGAGTCCGGCGAGGATGGCGACGACCCAGACGAGCCCCGACGAGAAGAACGTCAGAAAAGCGCCGGCGAATGCACCGAACCATGCACCGCTGGCTGCGGCCTTTCCGGCCGCTTTCGCCACGGTCAGGCGCCCGGTGACCTGCTCGACGGAGTGGAGATCTTTGCCGACGATGCGCACTTGCGATACGTCGAACCGAGCGTCGGACAACCTGTCGACGAGCGTCTGCGCCGAGTTGTAGTCGGCGAATTGCGCCAGATCCGTGTACGCGAAAGCCTGATCCGTGTTTGACATTCTTGTCACCGAGTTTCTTCGAGGAGGAGTTCCGCCGGCGCCTGATGCCGCCGAAACGTTGCTCCACCCACCCTTCCCGGCACGGGCACTTACGAGCGCCAGTCACAGCCACTGGCCGTCCCCGGGGAATTGCACCGGCCACCGGCGTCATCGACGTGGACGTTCGTGGAGACGGCGCGCGTTCGCGCGTTCGCATCCGGCCCGTCGGAGCGTCAGGGGCGGACGCGAACCCTGTGTCCTTCGAAGGTGACGATGTCGCCGAGCTTCAGCTGGCGTCCTCGCCGACGATCGACCTCGCCATTCACGGCCACCTCGCCATTGACGATGGCCTCTTTCACCTCTCCACCGGAGTCGAGGAGCCCGGCGAACTTCAGGAACTGTCCCAGGCGAATCTCCCCGCCGCCGATCGAGACGTCGTCGATGGGATCCGGCTTGCTCATCCCCGAATGCTAGTCGAATGGTGCCAGCCCAGTGTCGGCCCCCCACGCGAGCGGCGAACGGACGCCTCTGGATGCCGAGGAGCGCGACCGAGCGGCCCGTACCGCCTCAGCACAGGTCCCGCGAACGCGGTCGACGACATCGGTGAGCGCGACGGGGTCATTCGCGACGGTCGCGAGGATCTGGTCGATCTCGCCGAGGCCCGCTCGCTCGAAGAGCCGCTTCTCGTTCGTTACCCAGACGCCTTCAGCCGCAAGCACGGCATGCGCCGAGCAGGTCGCAGCTCGCGCCAGGAGTCCGATGCACTGGGTCAACCGACCCGCGGTCGCGTGATAGCTGCGGGCATAGTGGAACTCCGCCTGCGCCTGCTCCCACCACACCTCGGGAGCGCGTTTGCGTAGGGCTGCCGGGTACACGACGTCGGGAAGCCGGCCGACCAGCACCCGGTTGGCTGCGAGTTCGGCCATCACCGCATACGACGGGAAGCCTGCCAGATGGAACCACAGCGGCTCCGTCGCGAAGCGGCCCTCACGTGCGGACGCGATCACGCGATCAACGACATCCAAGTCCCGATAATGCACGTCGCTCGCGCGACCCTCGATCTCCAGCCACGCCCCGCCGTTGAAGACCGTGTCTGGCACCGAGCTCCAGCTCCCGAGGTCGCCGACGGTCCCGGGCCAGCCGATGTCCCGCAGCGACTGAGGATCGAAGTGGCCCCGGTAGTAGATCGAGAAGTCCCAATCACTATCGGTCCGATGCGTGCCCTCGGCCCGGGACCCGCCGAGGGACACTGCCTCCACGCCCGGCAACGCTCCCAACCGGGCGCCGACATAGCGTACGAAGGCATCGTCATCCACAGCCCCACGCTAGTAGGAACCCGCCCGCGCTCCCCTTGCCATCCCAACCCGGCCCCGGTCTCCGTTGCGCCACTTCGCGGTCCCTTGCGCCAGATCATCTGACGCAAGGGGCAAGAAGGTGGCGCAACAGCGCAACAGGTGGCGACGGGAGTGAGCTACCTCTCCGCATCCGCGCCTGCCGAGGCGGGCACGGATGCCACGCCGAGTTCCGCGAGCCGGCGATCGACCGCAGGGGTGAAGGCGTCGGCCCAGATGCGGTAGCCGCGATCATTCGGATGGAAGAGGTCGCCCGCGAACTGCGTCGTCACTCCCCACAGCCCCTGCCGCTTGGTGCGTTCGTGCAGCGGCACCACTTCGAGGCCGAACTCGGCCGCAGCGGCGCGCAGGATGCGGTTGGCTTCAAGCACCTTCTTCTCGCCCGGCAGAAAGTAGAAGCTCGGCAGGTCGGCGACGATCGCGTGGCTCGGCACCGCGGCGAGGACTCGCCGGATCTCACGGCCGAAGCGGTCGGCATCCCAGGCCGCGATGTCGTTGGCACCGATGCAGACGGTGACGATGTCGGGGTTCAGTTTGGCCAGCCGCGGAAGCTCGGAGTCGATCGCGATGCGCACCGTGGCACCCGAGATGCCCAGGTTGGTCACGCGCAGCGGCTTCGAGATGCGCGAGCGGATGCGACGGGCGATGAACCCGACGTAGCTGTGCGCCGGACGGCTGGCCCCGATACCCTGAGCCGCCGAATCACCGATCGCCACGTAGAGCAGTTCACCGTGCTTCGCCGACTGGTCGCGCCAGTACTTCGAATTGACCGGGATGGACTCGGCGAGCGCCGCCTTCCAGTGGTGCTGACGGCGAGCCAGCCACCACGCCCAGCCGCCCACCCCTCCGGCAGCGGCGACAACGGATGCGCCCACGGCAGCGACAGTCTTGACCCCCATGGTCTTACTCGCCGCCGAACGCCGCCGCATCCTGAGGACGCAGCCGCAGGATGACGCGCTCGCGCTTCTCGGGCTTGCGGTTGAACAGGTTCTCCATGAAGAGCACGACCGGGAACTCGAGCCCGTACTTGCGGCGGAACAGCGGCACCGCATCCTCGTGGCTTCCCGGTGCTGCGCGCACGGTGGCGGCCATCGGAACCGGCTGGACGGCCTCGTTCACCTTGCCGAACCGGTTGCAGGGCCGCAGAGCGGCACGGCCGTTGTTGCGCACGCGCTTGACCTTGCCCGTTCCGGGGTCGGTGGTCACGAGCAGGTCGTCGCCCTCGCGGACGACCCACACCGGGGTCGCGACGCGGGTGCCGTCTTTGCGGTAGGTGGAGAGCTCCACGAAGCGGCTGTCGGCGAGTTCGGTGAAGGTAGGAGTCACGGTGGCGATCGTAGGCGAACCGAGAACGCAATCCCTGTGGGTGCGCGGGGGTTGACACCGTCCGAAACTGCGGGCTCGGCAATACGTACCCGACGCGAGGGCGGCGGAGGCGCTCAGCGCGCGAGCCCCGCCAGCGCCGCGGCGGTGCGCGGCCCCACGCCCAGGGCGACCGCCTCGTCGAGCGCCGCTGGAACGTCGACGTCGCGGCGCACGGATACTCCCGCTTCCAGCCGCCGATGCCCGAGCGCCTCGTGCGCCGCCGCAGACCCTTCGCCGAATCGGGGTTCGAGCGCCTCGCCGGCGACCGCCGTCAGGAGCGTCGTTCCCGTGCCCTCGGCATCCGGAACGAACGCCCGCTCGAGGCGCGCCGCCCCCGTGAGCGCCGTCCCCAACTCGTCGGGGCGCAGCGCGGGCAGGTCGCCGAGCAGAACGGCGACGCCGCTGTCGGATGCCGCGGCCTCGGCCTCGGCCGCGCGGATGCCGAGCCTGATCGCGGCGTTCAGCCCCCGCTTCTCCACCTCGGGCACCACCGTCACGCCCTCCGGCCAGTCACCGGATGCGGCGGTCACCACGAACACGCGATCCACGGCCGGGCACGCCAGGGCCGCGGCCACGGTGTCCTGCCCGAACGCGAGGCCGAGTTCTGCCCGCGCCGCGGACGAGAGCTCCGCACCCAGCCGACTCTTCGCCTGAAGAGTGCCCTTGACGGGAACGACGACGCTCCAGCCGCCGCTCACTTCTCGGGCAGCGCCCGCAGCCGCGGCGCCAGGTCGCGTTCGAACAGGCTCAGGAAGCGCCGCTGGTCCTCACCCGGTGCATGGAAGATGAGGTGGTTGAAGCCGGCGTCGACGTACTTCGCGATCTCGGCAACGGTCTCGTCGGGGTCGGTGCCGACGATCCAGCGCTGGGCGATCTGCTCGATCGGCAGCGCATCCGCCGCCTTCTCCATCTCGATGGGGTCGTGGATGCTGGACTTCTGCTCGGCGGACAGCGAGAGGGGCGACCAGAATCGGGTGTTCTCGAGCGCCGCCTCCTCCGTCTCCTCATAGGAGAGCTTGATCTCGATCATGCGATCGAGGTTCTCGTAGGAGCGACCGGCCGCCTCCACGCCCTCCTTCACGGCGGGAACCAGCTTCTCCGTGTAGAGGTCCCAGCCCTTGCCCGAGGTGCAGATGAAGCCGTCGCCGGCCCGACCGGCGTACTTGGCGACGGTGGGACCGCCGGCTGCGATGTAGACCGGCACGCCGCCCTCGGGCACGTCGTAGATGGAGGCGCGGTGCGTGGAGTAGTACTCGCCCTCGAAGTCGACACGGTCGCCCTTCCAGAGTTCGCGCATCAGCCGCACCGACTCGCGCAGCCGGGCGAAGCGCTCCTTGAAGTCGGGCCAGTCCTGCTCCCCTGCTCCGCGGAATCCCGTCGCGATTTCGTTGAGCGCCTCGCCTGTGCCGAAGCCGGCGATGACGCGCCCCGGGTACAGGCATCCGAGCGTGGCGAACGCCTGGGCGATCACGGCCGGGTTGTAGCGGAAGGTCGGGGTCATGACCGAGGTGCCCACGCGCAGTGTGGAGGTGCGCTCGCCGACGGCGGCCATCCAGGCGAGCGAGAAGGGGGCGTGGCCGCCCTCGTGACGCCACGGCTGGAAGTGATCGCTCGCGAACGCCGATTCGAACCCGTGCTTCTCGGCCTCGACGGCCAGTTCGACGAGCTCGCGAGGGCCGAACTGCTCGGCCGATGCCTTGTATCCGAGTGTGAGGGTCATCAGGCGCCTTTCGTGGGGATGGTCATGATCCGACGGCCTCCTGCTGGCCCTCGGCGAAGCCGTCGCGGTAGCCCTCGTCGTAGGCCTCGTCGCTGCCGGTGCGGAACATGTCCTGTTCCGCCGGTCGCACGATGCTCGCCGCCCCGGGCAGGTCGAGGTCGCCGACCAGCCGGCCGAGACCGCGCACGACGGCGACGGGGTTGCCGCTCGTCTTGCCCTTCACGAGGTCGCCCGCCGAGGCGAGCTCGTCGGCGACGCACGGCATCGTCACGGCGAGCGGCTTGCCGGCGTTGTCGAGGGTCCCCCGCAGGTCGTCGAACACGTGCACGCCGGCGGCGCCGATCGCGACATCCGTCTGGCCTTGCCGCCAGGCCCGGCCGAGCGTGTCGCTGATGATGACGCCGACGGACGCGCCGGTCAGCTCCCGCAGGCCCACGCACAGCGCGCGTGCAGAGCCGTCGGGGTCTATCGGCAACAGCAGCACGGTGCCGTCGGGAGTGTTCGAGGCATCCACCCCCGCTGCCGCCGCGATGATGCCCAGCCGGTTCTCGACGATTCGGGTCACGCCATTCGGGGTCACCCGGTGGGCGACGACGCGCACCGTCTCATCGGTGATGGCCTGCTCGCGGTCGGTCGCGGCGACGATGCGCCCCTCGGCCTTGGAGACGATCTTCGAGGTCACCACGAGGATGTCGCCGTCTTCGAGCTCGGCGCGCGACCCGATCAGGCCCACGAGGTCGTCACCGGCCGCGACCTCGGGAATGTCGTCGACAACACTCACAGAGAACATCGTCATCTCCTCACGGCTGGGAGCACATCGCGTCCGAAGACCTCGATCCACTCGCTCTGGTTGCGGCCCACGTTGTGCAGGTAGATGCGGTCGAAGCCGAGGTCCGCGTAGCGCTGGATGGCCGCGCGGTGCACGTCGGGATCGCTCGAGATCACCATGCGCCCCTCGAAGTCCTCCGCGCGCACGTGCCGGGCCATCTGCTCGAACTCGAAGGGGGAACGGATGTCGCCCTTCGGGAACTTCATGGCGCCGTTGGGCCAGAGGGTGAGCGCGTTGCGCATCGCCGCCTCATCCGTCGGCGCCCAGGAGAGATGCAGCTGCAGCACCTTGGGCATGCGCGAGGGATCTTTTCCGGCCTCGCGCGCGCCCAGGTCGAACTTGCCGAACAGGGCGTTGATCTTCTCGGCGGGCGCACCGACGGTGATGAGTCCGTCGGCGGTGCGGCCCGCGCGGCGGGCCGTGACCGGGCCACCGGCCGCGACGAGAATCTCGGGAGCCTGGGCCGGCATGGTCCACAGCCGGGTGGACTCGAGCTTGAAGTAGTGCCCGGCGTGCTTCACGTCGCGGCCGGCGAGCGAGGCCGAGAAGAGCTTCGAGATCAGCTCGATGGCCTCGAACATACGGTTGATGCGATCCGGCGCCTCGGGCCAGTAGCCGCCGACGACGTGCTCGTTCAGGGCCTCGCCCGATCCGATGCCGAGCCAATGCCGCCCCGGATACATCGCGGCGAGCGTCGCGGATGCCTGAGCCACCATCGCCGGATGCCACCGGAACGACGGCGCCGTCACCCCCGGTCCGATGTCGCCGCGTGTGCGCTCGGCAACGGCGGTGAGCACGTTCCAGACGAACGACGACTGGCCCTGCTGGGGAACCCACGGCTGGAACGTGTCGGTGGCCATGACGCCCGAGAAGCCGTGCTTCTCGGCGAGCGCCGCGGTCTCGACGGCCTCGGCGGGCGCGAACTGCTCGAGCATTGCCGCGTAGCCGAGCTGGAGGTCACCCACGCCTCCATCCTTGCACCGCCGGGCGCCTCGATCCCGCCGTCGTGCGCCGGCTCGCCTTCCAGGCTCTGCGTCTGGGCTCCCGTCAGAGCGCGCCGACCTCGAGCGGGAACATGAGCGGGGTGTGCAGCAGCACCGGATCTCGCTGCCCCGGCAGCGCACTCACGAACCGGTAGGTGAGCACCGTCTTCTCCCCCGGCCGCAGAGCCACCTGCAGGTTGTCGACGACGCCATCGCCGGCCGTCACCGACTGGTACGCCACGGCGGCACCGTCACGGTCCACTCCGCCGTCGAACGCTCCCAGCGGTGCATACAGTGCGAGGTTCGTGGCGATCTTGCCCGCGCGCACGCCGAAGATGCCGTTGCCCGTGACCGCAGCGGGAAGCGAGGCGGCCGCATCCGCCGGTGCAGTGTTGTGCAGCGTGACACGGATGCTGACGTCGGCCCGCCCGTCGACCCGCGTGATCGTGGCGCCAGCGGCGACGCCGATTTCGAGGTAGGGCGCCATCTTCCCGCCCGTCGCGTCGTTGAGGTAGAGCCCGTACGCCTGCGGGCCGGCGAGCCGTTGCGACGCGGCCAGGCCGCCGAGCGTTGTCGCGGCGATGCGCCGCTGTTCGGCATCATGCGCGCTCCAGAGCTGGATGCGGTTCTCCCCAGCGGCCTTCTCGAGCGAGGCGAGCAGGGCGGGCGGAGCAGCGCTTCCCGAGGTCACGGCGTCGAAGACGGCACGCGCCGCTTCGGCGAAGAACGCGTCCTGGTCGGCTCCGTCGGCGAAGCGCCGATAGCTCTGCACGAGGAGGGTGTCGACAGCGTTATCGGCGGTGAGGCTCGTGCCGTCCCCGACGGCGACGGGGCCGGTCGCCGCGAGAACGTACCCCAGCGCCACCGGGTCGAGCGCGATCACGCCGTCGAGCGTGCCGCCGAACCGCTGCTGCCAGAGACGCGCGGCCAGCGACGCGCTCTCGGCGAAGTCCGGCGTCATGGTGACGTCTTGGATGTAGTCGCCGGGCAGGCTGCCGTAGAGCGTCGTCTCCACCGCCGGAACCGCGAGGCCCGCCGGCGCGTCCAGCGGAAAGGCGCGCGAGTCCGCCTGCGCGAGAAGGCTCAGCACCCCGTCCTCGACGTGGATGAGCGCGAGCGCGCTCGGGATGCCGCCCCCACTGCGCACCTCCGCGTTGTTCTGGAACAGCAGCAGGTACGTGCGCGCGCCCTGGGCGCCGAGCATTCCTGGCGCGAGCGCGAGCGTTCCGTCGAGACCGTCGAGCACGCAGGCCGTCTTCGTGAGCGCGGTCTCGAACCGGTCGCATGCGCCCGAGATCGGGCCAACCAGCCCGGCGTGCGGCAAGATCCGTAGCCGATCGGATGCCCGCTCCACCGACTCGAGCGCTGCGTGCACGACCGGAGCGGCATCCGCGAGCGGCTGCAGGCGTATCCGCCCAGCCGCGGGAGTCAGCGCCGAGGGTCCGACCCGCCCGACGAGGTGGGCGAGCGGACCGATGGCGTCGCTCGCGACGGCGTGCAGCTGCTCGGCCAGCACGCGCACCGCGGCCAGGTTCGCCCCCACGGGCCCCAGCACCTCCGCCGCACGCCAGACGGGATCCGACGTCAGCGCGAGCGCCGCGGATGCGTGGCGCTGCAGTTGCGCGGCGGCCGCACTCGCGCCCGTCGCATCCGCCGAGGCGACGGCATGCTGCGCCTGCTGTCCCGCCACGACGGCCGCATCGAGTTCGCCCTTCGCCAGCCAGCCGCGCACTCCCAGCCACGCCGCAGCCGCGAGGACGACGATGCCGATGCCGACGAACGCGATCCCGACGACGGCACGCCGTCGTCGTCCCCGAGCAGGCACGCTACCGGGAGCGCGGACGGCGGCGCAGGGCGATGCCCACGCCGATGCCGATGCCGACGACGGCGACAGCCCCCGCCGGAAGCAGGAACGGATTGACCCCGGTCGATGAGAGGCCGCCTGCGGAGGGGATCGTGGTCGTCGACGAGGCCGCCACCATGGTCTTCGGCGGAGCCGACGCGCACGCGGGGGTCGCCGTGGGATAGCCGATCGGAACCGTCACCTCGGGGTTGACCGTGATGAGGGCGCTCGTCAGCGAGCGAGTCCAGCCGTAGTTCTCGTCGGTCTGCACCCAGCGCCCGCCCACCTGCTTCCATCCGGGCCAGCCGATCGCCGTGCCGTCGGCCGCGACGCTCGCGCCCGGCCAGATGATTCGTCCGGCGAGGTGCCCGTTCACGATCTCGCCGAGCAGCAGCTTGATGGACCGACCCCCCGCAGCCAGCGTGAGATAGGCGGTGTGGCTGGTCGCTTTGTCATCGGGGTCGACGAGCACCACGTCGTAGGTGATCCACGGCACGTCGCCATCGCACTCGCTCGCCACCACCGAACCGGCGAGCGACGGGTCGGCGGGTGGAGGACCCGGAACGTAGAGCTCGGCGTGGGCCGCGGCAGGGACGAGAACGAGGGCGCCTGCGAGCACGAGGGCAGCAGAAACGGCGCGGAGCAGCACAGTGGCCTCCGGGGTCGGATTCGGGTTCCGATGGGTCTCTTCGGGTGAAGACCGTCCGACGGTACCGAACCCGCGCCGACGTGGCCCACCCCAGAATGGGGGCAGCGGCGAACGCCGAGGGCCCGGTGAGCGAGGAAAACGGATGCCGCCCTACCGGCGGCCTTCGCCGTGACGGCTGCTGGTCGGCGCCCTGCTGATCGCACGACGCCGACGCAGCGTTCAGCCGCGCTAACGCATCACCGTCGCCAGTCCGCCCGCGGGCACCGTGATGCGGGTCGGGGCCGTGATGGATCGCGAGGAGAGCATCCGGCCGGCCGCGTCGTAGACCCGCACGGTGGAGGTCGCGCTCGTGCCCACCGTCACGGGCAGCGGCACCCGCTCGGCCGACTGGATGAGCTCGGTCGAACCGCCGGCGCCCCCCAGCTGCAGCCGGGAGATCACCGGGCGCACGAGCAGCGCATCCAATCGCACCGTCCCCGACAGCGCGTGCACCGTCAGGCGGCTCGATGAGCCCAGCAGCGGAAGCTGCAGGGTCGCGGGCAGCAGCACTCCCGATGCGGGGCTGATGCCCTGCGCCGGCCCCGTCGTCGAGAGCAGCCCGACCGGCAGCAGGCCCGCCGTCCAGAGCGACTGCACGCGCTGGCCCTCCGGCAGCCACTGAACAGGCTCGACCTCGCGGGCGATCGGCGAGGTGCCCATCGCGAAGGTGGCCTTCTCGCCGCGGTCGAGCACGAGCACATCGCCGCTGTAGAGAGACTCCTCCGTCCATGCCGACGCCGGCGTCTCGATCTTCCCCGTGGTCGACGCGGCCGACTCCGCCTCGATGACGGTGAGGCCGTTCCGCGACTGAACCGTGCTCACGCTCCGCGCGCGCTGCGCCAACTGGGGTCGGGCGTCGAGGGCGAGCATCGAGAGCAATCCGTGGATGGTGCTCTCGGCCCCCGAATTGCGGTTCACGGTGCCATCGGGAGCGAGCCCGTCGTACGTCACCCCTGTCGCGGGGTCGTACATCGTCGCGCCCGCCCGGTTGGCGCCGAAGTACCACGCGGCCTGGATGCCGGCGAGCTCGGTGAAGAGCGTCGATCCGGTCGCATCCGCCACGGCGAGCAGCGATTGCAGCCGGGCGTCGGCTCCGTAGGCGATCTGCGTGCGGTCGGCCGGAGTCGGGAACCAGCCGTTGTCGGGCCCATCCGCGATGAGCATCGTCGGGGTGAAGGCGGCGCCATCGCGCACGGCCGGCTTCAGGAGGCTCTCGTCGTCGAGCACTGCGGATGCGGTGGCCAGGGCGGCCGGCATCTGCGAGCCCCACGCATGCCACATCGACCGCGATGCGGCCCAGGGGAGGATCGCCCCGTACGGCCAGGAGCGCGTATCCGCGGTCCCCATGGCGGCGATTCCCTCCGCAAGGCGCTGCAGCGACTGCCGCGCCGCGGCATCCCCGGTTGCGTCGACGTAGGCGCTCAGCCCGAGAACGGCCTCCGCCGAGGCATCGGCGCCATCCACGATGAGCCAGGCCGGCACCCGGCGTCCGTCGGCGTTCTCGTACTCGCCATAGCGCGACAGCACCTGCCGGTCGACCGCCGCGCGCGAGAGGGCCAGACGGTCGGCCAGGAAGCCCGCGAACGCCGGATCCGTGCCGGCGAACGCGGCGTATCCCTCGCCGAACGCCCAGATCGTGCGGGCCAGCCAGTAGCTGGGCCCGGAATCGGAGGGGTCGGGGAGCTCGACAGGATCGGCGCTCGGGTTCAGGGTTCCGTCCGGCTGCATCCACAGCACGACGTTGCCCGCGTTCGGGCCGGAGGAGGTCTGCAGGTAGGCGAGCGAGCGCAGCAACTCGTAGGCGTGCTGGCGGCTGGATGCCGCGCCGGTCTGCGTCCAGTGCCGTAGGTAGACGACCGCCGCTCGCGCGACGTCGTCCGCGTTGAACGCGCCTTGGCCCCAGGTGTCGGTCGCGGTGTCGTGATCTCCGCCTCCGACGCGTTCGAACGTGCCGCCGTCTCGGGCGTCGGCATAGGTCCACGGCAGCAGCAGGTTCGGCTCAGCGGCGAGCCGGTAGGTGGTGTGGCCATCGACGGCCGGCGGAGAGGCGGTGTCGAGCAGCCAGTCGAGGTGGGCGAGATTGGCCAGCGGAGCGGGCTCCGCCTGCACGGCCGGCGCGGCGGGTGCCGCCTGGGCGGCCTGTGCCGGAGGGGCGATCTGCGCCCCCGTGATGCTGAAGACGGCGGCCGCGAGGAGCGCGAGCCCGCCACGGCCGACCTGGGTGAGAGTCATGATGTTCGGTCTTTCGTCGTACGAGGTGCGTGCGCACCGGAGATACAGCTGAGGAGGCCGCGCGGTCACGCAGCGGGGATGCGGTCGAGCCGCGCGACGCCGATCTGGGAGTCGGCCATGCCGTAGAAGACGTAGTGCACTCCGTCGATCTGCTCGATCGCCGTGGGGAAGACGACATTCGGCACGATTCCGGTTCTCTCCTCCGCGGTCTCCGCTTTCAGCAGCGGAGTGCTCGTGCGCGCCAGAACGCGGCTCGGGTCATCCGCGTCCAGCAGCATGGCGCCGGCGGCGTAGTTCACGTTCTGCTGCTGTTCGAAGGCGCTCTCGATCACGCCGGTGACGCCGTGATGCAGGAGGATCCAGCCCTCGGGCACACGGAGCGGAGGCGGTCCGCCGCCGATCTTGAGCTCCTCGAACGGGTACTCGGGGCCGGCCAGGAAACGATGATGACGCCAGAAGGTGAGCGCGCCGATGTCGGCGCGCACCGCATCCAGTGCCACGTAGCTGATCCAGATCGACTCGCGCGCGTCGGGCAGACCCGGCGGCACGCGCACCCCCTGTCCGGGCCGGGTCTCCTCCAGGTTCCACATCGGCCGGTGCAGCACGGCGAGGCTGGGCGCGCCGTCCGGTCCGGTGACCGGCTCGGGGAAGAAGGCCGCGTCTTTGTTGTGGAACAGGTTGAGGTCGGCGTCCAGGTCGTCGTCGTAGGCGAAGAGCACCGGCCCGAGCCGGCGCCAGGCGCGCAGGTCGTCAGAGACGGCGATCGCCGTGCGCGGACCCAAGGGACCGTAGGCGACGTAGGTCATGACGTGCACCCCGAGTTCGGCGATGAAGGTGACCCGGGCGTCTTCCACCCCCGCGTTCCCGATGCCGTACTCCCAACCGCGGTCGGGCTCCAGAACCACGCCCTCGCGCTGAACTCCCACCGGAACGCCGCCTTCGACGATCACGCGGGCCAGGCCGATCCTCGAGACGTTCCCCGCGGCCACGAGCCGCGGCAGCAGGTAGAGCTCGCCGTCGGCGCCCCGACCCGACCCGGGGTTGAGCACGCCCTCCGCCTCGAGGGGATCGTCGAGGTCGGGAACCATCACCACGCCGACGCGCGTGAGCCGGTAGGGGATCGCATCGCTCATCCCTTGACCCCCGATCCGATGTCGTTCGAGGTGAACTGGCGCTGGAAGATGAGCAACAGCACGATCACGGGTACCGCAAGCACGACCGCGCCGGCGAGCAGCGATCCGAACGGATTCGCCGTCGATGCGGCGATCGAGGAGATGTAGTTCGCGAGCGAGACCGCCAACGGCTGCATCGACGCCTGCTTGGTGATGAGGAAGGGCCAGAGGAACTCGTTCCACGGACCGATGAAGGTCAGCAGGATCACCGTCAGCAGTGCCGGACGCACCAGCGGCAGGGCGACGCTCCACAGGATGCGCAGCTCGCTCGCGCCGTCGATGCGCGCGGCGCTGAACAGGTCACGCGGCAACTGCAGGAAGTACTGCCGGAAGATGACGATCGCGGCCGAGCTGATGAAGAACGGCAGGATCATGCCGATGTAGTTGTCGGAGAGGCCGTAGTTGCGTGCGATGAGCACGTACAGCGGAATCATCAGCAACTGGAACGGCACCACCTGCACGAGCAGCACGAGCGCGAAGACGCCGCCCCGCCCCCGCCAATGCAGAATCGCGAGCGCATAGCCCGCGAGCAGGCCGAACACGATCGTGCCGAGCAGCACGCCGGCGGTGAAGATGCCGGAGTTGACCAGGCCCTGAACGAGGTTGATGCGGCTGTTGACGGCGGCGTAGTTGGCCAGTGTCAGGTTGCCGGGGTCGGGGAACGCTCCCGCCGGCGTCGGATCGGGATCGGTCTGCAATGATCCGACGATCATGTAATAGAACGGGAAGAGAAAGACGAGTGCTCCGAGGAACAGCAGCGCGTACCTCACGGCGAGGCGTGCGATTCTCATGACTCGTCACCGCCGACGAACCGCCGCTGGAGCAGCGCGATGATCAGCACGCCGATGATGAGGATGACGCCGATCGCCGATGCGACATCGGGATTGCCCTGTTCGATCCCCTTCTGGTACATCAGCAGCACCGGGCTTGCGGATGCCCCGTTCGGGCCGCCGCCGCCGGTCAGCAGGTACGGCTCGGTGAACAGGTTCGCTCCCGTGATGGTCGCGATGAGCACGACCAGCAGGGTCGCCGGTCGCACGCCGGGAACCGTGACGGAGAAGAAGCTGCGCGCGGCCCCCGCACCATCCGTCGACGCCGACTCGTAGAGCTCCTTCGGCACGTTCTGCAACGCCGCGAGGTAGAGCAGGATGTAGAAGCCCAACTGTTTCCAGGTGACGAACAGCGCGATCACCGGCATCGCCAGTACCGGGTTGATGAGCCAGGACGGATCGGGCGCCAGCGGGCCGAGGATCTGGTTGACGAGGCCGTTCCCGTTGAACAGGAACAGCCACACGCCCACCACGGCGACGGATGCGGTGACGTACGGCACGTAGTAGCTCACCCGCAGGAACGCCCGCGCGCGCACTGCGCGGTTCAGTGCGGTTGCGAGCGCGATCGACAGCACGACCGTCAAGGGAACATTGATGAGCAGGAAGACGCCGACGTTGGCGAAGGAGCGCCAGACGGCCGGATCCTGCAGAACGGTGACGTAGTTGTCGAACCCGACGAACGGCCGGTCCACCTCTGCCCCCGGGGCCGTGAAGAAGTAGTCCTGGAACGACATCCACACCGCGAAGATGACCGGATAGGCGAACACGACCACGACGAAGACGAGGTAGGGGGTCGTGAAGAGCAGGCCGAGGGGGTGCTCCCCGAGCAGCCGGTGGATGCCGCGCCTGCGGTGCGGCACCCCTTCCGACGGCTCATCCGACGCCTGCGCCTTGGGAGCGCGAGTGGGAGTAGACATGGCGGGCCGGCTACTTCGAACCCGCGAGCTTGTCGATGTCGGCAGCGGTGCTCTTCAGGAAGTCGGGGATGCTGCCCTCGCCGAAGATCACCGCCTTGGAGTAGTTGTTGCGGAATTTCTGCCAGATCTCCACGGAGTTCTGCACGTTCGGCACCTCGACCGTGCGCTCCGCCTGGGCGCCGAACTGCTGGTAGGCCGGGTTCGCCGTGAAGTAGTCGGGGTAGGCATCCGTGAGCCCCTGACGGATCGGCATCTGCCCCGTCATCTCGAGCAGCTTGCCGTCCTGGTCTTCACTCGTGGCGAACTTGAGCACATCCCACGCAGGCCTGGTTCTTGCAGGCCGAGTAGAGCCCGATGTTCTTCGCGTCGCTGAAGGTGTACGTGTCATCGGCCGAGATGCCATCCTTGGTCGGCACGGGCACGGCACCCCAGTTCACCTTGTCCTTGTAGACCGCGATGGCCCACGGGCCGACGATCGCCATGGCGGCCTCGCCGTCGGCGAAGGAGTCGCCCTGGTACTGCTCCTGGCCGGCGAGCTTCTGCTCGTACATCGACCGCCAGAACTCCGACACGTCCTTTCCCTCCTGGGAGTCGAAGGTGGCCTTGCCCTTCTCGACCAGCTGCGTACCGCCGGTCGCCGCCGCGTAGAGCGGGTAGAAGTCGAACCAGCTCTGGAAGAACTCGCTCGTCGGAGCCGGGTGGATGGCGTAGGTCGCCGCTCCCGAACTGACGATCGCCTTCGAGGCGGTGAGCATGTCGTCGTAGGTCGACAGCTGCGGGTTGTCGGGGTCGAGGCCGGCCTTGGCGAACATGTCCTTGTTGTAGAAGATCATGACCGGGTTGGACTTCCACGGCATCTGGTAGAAGTCGCCGTCGCTCGAGGCGTATTGCTTGGCGATGTCGCCACTGCGGCTCTCGATGTAGTCGGCGCCTCCCTTGAAGCTCGAGAGCGACACGAGGCCACCCTGCTTCTG
Organism: Rathayibacter sp. YIM 133350; assembly: GCF_037404875.1. Classification (NCBI taxonomy): domain Bacteria; kingdom Bacillati; phylum Actinomycetota; class Actinomycetes; order Micrococcales; family Microbacteriaceae; genus Rathayibacter; species Rathayibacter sp. YIM 133350. The sequence continues at coordinate 148,626 of NZ_JBBELO010000034.1, read as the reverse complement.
GAAGCCGGGAACGGCGGCAGGCGACGTGTTGAAGATGAGGCAGGGCGCGTTGCCCGCCGTGATCGCGGCGCTGATCACCTCTTCGCTGCTGTCGCCCGCGGGGATCTCCTGGGCCTTGATCTTCTCGTCGGGGTGATCGTCGTTCCAGGCCTTGACCATCTGCTTGCCCCACGCGATCTCGGCCTCGTTGTTGGAGTACCAGATGGTGATCGGCCCCTTGCTCGAGGTGCCGCCACCGCCTCCGCCAGCGGAACAACCGCCCAGGGCGATGGCCGTCGCGGCCGCCGCGATGATGCTCAACGTCATGCTCCTGCGCATGATCTCTTCCTTTCCTCGGGGCGTCGTCGCCCACCTGTTGTGTCTGTGCGTTCAGTGCGAGGGTGGCGCCGTGGACTCGCGCACCACGAGACGGGTGGCGAGCGGCGCCGGTGATTCCGGCTCGCCGCCGGCGAGCGTCGCGAGCAGGGTGAGTGCCGCGACACGGCCCCACTCGACGACCTCGGTGGCGACCGAGGTGAGTGAGGGGAAGACGTGCTCGGCGAGGTCGGTGTTGTCGAACCCGGAGATCGAGAGCGCGCGCGGCACGCTGATGCCGGCGCGCTGGGCGACCGCCATTCCGGCGAGCGCCATCGGGTCGTTCGAGTACACGATCGCCGTCGGGCGCTCGGATGCCGGCCGCTCGAGCAGGTGCTGCGTCGCGGTCGCCCCCTGACGCGCCGAGAAGTCCGTCTCGACGACGTCGACGCGAAGCCCCGCGGCCGTCATCGCCTCTTCGAAGGCACGCCGCCGCCGACAGGCGTGCAGCAGAACCGACGGGCCCGCGACGTGCGCGATCCGACGATGCCCCTGGGCGAGCAGGTGCTCGAGAACGCTGGCGATGCCCGCCGCATCATCGCTCGAGACGTGCGGGAACGCATCCGGCACCGCAGGCTCACCGAGGGTGAGGGCGGGAAGGCCGAGTTCGCGCAGGAGCGGCAGCCGGGTGTCGTCGACCCGGAGGTCGGTGAGGAAGACGCCGTCGACGCGCTTGTCGAGGGCGAGTGCGCGATAGGTGTCGGCCTCGTGTCGTCCCGGCGTCGTCATGGCCAGCACGAGCGACTGGCCCTCTTCCGCCAGCACGGTCTCGACGCCCGCGATGAACGTGGGGAAGAACGGGTCGGCGGCCACGATCTCGGGATCGCGGGCGATGACGAGTCCGAGGGCGAAGGATCGGTCCACGCTGAGAGATCGGGCCCGCACGCTCGGCCGCCAGCCGAGCTGGGCCGCCGACGAGAGGATGCGGTCGCGGGTCTCGGACCCCACGCCGGGCCGGTCGTTGAGGGCGAACGAGACCAGGCCCTTGCTGACGCCCGCGTGGCGCGCCACGTCGGCGATCGTCACGGGGTGCTGGCCGCCCTGATCAGGCATGCGTCGCTCTCTTCATCGAGACCTGAGAAGTATTCACTAAACCGGTTTAGGGCGAGCATACTCCTCCCGCCGGATTTTGACCCTCGTTCGAGGCACGCGACCCATCCCGCTTGCTGTTGCGCCACTTCGCCGGCCGTTGCGCCAGTAGAACTGGCGCGAGCGCCGCGCAACTGGCGCAACGGAGGCCGGGCCGCCTTCGATAGCGTTGGGGCATGCGCATCGCCACGTGGAACGTCAACTCCATCCGCACCCGCGCGCAGCGGGTCATCGACTGGATGGTGCGCGAAGACGTCGACGTGCTGGCCATGCAGGAGATCAAGTGCCGCCCCGACCAGTTCCCCTCCGACGTCTTCGAGGAGGCCGGCTACGAGCTGGCCATCCACGGCCTGAACCAGTGGAACGGCGTGGCCATCGCGAGTCGGTCGCCCATCGAAGACGCCCAGACGGAGTTCCCCGGCATGCCCGGGTTCCTGAAGGGCGAGGAGGGTCCCGACCTGCCGAAGGAGGCACGGGCACTCGGCGCCCTCATCGACGGCATCCGTGTGTGGAGCCTCTACGCCCCCAACGGCCGTTCGCTCGAGGACCCCCACTACGACTACAAGCTCGACTGGTTCGCCAACCTCGCGGGCTACGTTCGCGAGAGCCTGTCCGCCGAGCCCGACCTGCCGCTCGCCCTCATGGGCGACTTCAACATCGCACCGCTCGATGAGGACAACGGCGATCCCGCCGTGCAGCCCGGCTTCTCGACGCACATCTCGGCGCCGGAGCGGGCGGCATTCGCCGAGCTCACCGCGGCCGGCCTGAGCGACGTCGTGCGCCCGATCGTTCCCGCGGGGTTCACCTACTGGGACTACAAGCAGCTGCGCTTTCCCCGCAACGAGGGCATGCGCATCGACTTCATCCTGGGATCGCAGGCCTTCGCCGACCTCGTGACGGATGCCTCGATCCACCGCAACGAGCGCAAGGGCACCACGCCCTCCGACCACGTACCGGTGCTCGTCGACCTGGCTCTCGACGGCGGCGACGACGACGACCGCCCCATGATCTTCTAGCGGGTCGCAGCCGGCAACTGCGCTCGTCGCTCAGCGAGGAAGGCCCGCTCGCCCGGCTCCGTCGAGAGCGCGATGGCGCGCGCGTACGCGGCGGCAGCGGCATCCGTTCGCCCGAGGTCCGCGAGCAGATGGGCGCGCGTCGCCCACGCAGGCTGGAAGCGGTCGACTCCGTCATCGTCGATGCGGTCCAGCGCCTCCAGCCCGATCGCCGAACCCTCGAGCTCCGCAACCGCAGAGGCCATGGCGACGCGGGCGCCGAGCGTCGGCGCCACGAGAACGAGTTTTCCGTAGAGGCGAACCACGGCATCCCAATCGGTTCTCCCCGTGACCGCCCCGGCGCAGTGGGCCGACTGGATCGCCGCCTCGAGCTGGAACCGTCCCGGCGGTCGACCGCTGCTCGCCGCTCGGGCGAGATGCCGCTCACCTCGACGCAGCAGCGCCCGGTTCCACTGCCGCACGTCTTGCTCGTGCACCGGAATGTAGCGGCCGGCATCGCCGATGCGCGCCTCCGCGCGCGATATCGAGAGGCAGATCAGCGCGGCGAGCCCGTGGGCCTCGGGCTCCTCTGCCAGCAGGTCGGCGAGGGTGACCGCGAGGTAGAGGGCCTCACCGGCGAGGCCATCGCGCAGGCGCAGACCCGAGACCCCGCGCCAGTCGATGGCATAGGCACCGTAGATCGCCTCGAGGACGGCCGGGAGGCGCCGCGGCATGTCGGCTCGTGTCGGCACGACGAAGGGGATGCGCGCAGAACGGATGCGGCGCTTGGCCCGCACGAGGCGCTGGGCCATGGCCGATGGAGGCACGGTGAATGCGGCCGCGATCTGGGCGGCGTCGAAGCCCAGCACGGCCTGGAGCATGAGCGGCGTGCGCACCGACGGGTCGATAGCCGGATGGGCGCACGTGAAGAGCAACTCCAGGCGCTTGTCGCCGATGGCATCCGGGTCGATCTGCTCGACGAGCGCCGCCTGCTCGTCGAGTTGCCCCGTCGTTCGGTGTGCCGCCGAACGGAAGGCGTCCCGTTGCCGGTTGCGTGCGACGGTGAGCAGCCAGCCCTCCGGGTTGTCGGGGATGCCGCTGCTCGGCCAGCCGGCGAGCGCCCGCTCGAAGGCGTCGGCGAGGCAGTCCTCCGCGAGCGCGATGTCGCCGGTCGGGACGGCGAGCACCGCGAGCAGCCGACCGTAGGAGGCGCGGGCGGCCTACTCGGCCCGCGCCGCCGCGGCCGCCTCTGCGCTCAGCCCTGGTACCACCCGCGCTCCGAGCTCCAGGTGAGAGCGGTCGGCCGAATCTCGATGCTTCCCCACTGGGCGGCCGGGCAGCGCTCCGCCCAGGCGATCGCCGCATCCAGGTCGGGCACGTCGATGACGAAGACCCCGCCGATGCGCTCCTTCGTGTCGATGAACGGCCCGTCCTGCACCTGCAGCGAGCCGCTGCGCAGCGTGAGGGTCGTCGACATGGCCACCGGCTGCAGAATCTGCACGCCGACCATCGCGCCAGCCTCGCCGAGCGCCGCCGCGTACTCGTCGAAGGCCCCCATCGCCTCGCGCATCGCCTCTTCGCTGATGTCGGCGTCCTGCGCCTCGAGGTAGTTGAGAAAAAGTGCGTACTGCATGATTCATCCTTTCACCGGGGGTCGCGGTGAGCGACCCTTCTGCAGAGATGACGGATGAGAGCGCGTCCGATCGACAGGCACGGCAGAATTGGCGCATGAAGCCGCCGGTGAAGGTGTGGGACCTGGTGAGCACCATCGTGCTGCTCGTGCTGCTGGTGCTCGTGGCCGGCGCGGCGTGCGTGCTCTCGTTCTTCCTCGCCTTCGCGTCGGATCCCTGCGGAGGCAGCGTGGTGTGCGATTACGACCGCATGGCTGCTGGATTCTGGATCGCGCTCATCGGACCGGTCGCGGCGGCAGTGCTCGCGCTCGCCGCCGCCATCGTGCTGCTCGTGCTGCGACGCATCGCCTTCTGGGTACCCCTCGGAGGCATCGTGCTCGTCGTCGCCGTGTTCAGCCTCGGCGCCTGGCTCGTGCTCTCGGGCGTTCCGCGCGCGACCTCCTGACGCGCCCGCCGTCGTTCAGCGACCGGTGAAGTGCTCCATCGACCGGTGCACGCCGAAGAACCGGCCGACGACCGCGTCGAATGCCCGCTGGGGAAGCACGCCGCGCATCACCCTCGACAGCGTGACCGAGCGCGGGAGCACGAGCATCGGCCGGCCGGCCAGCATCGCGCTCCACACGCGGTCCACGACGTATTCCGGCGTGAGCACAGGCGTGAGCAACGGGCCGCGGGCGCCCTCGAACATGCCCGTCGAGATGTAGCTGGGGCATACGGTGGTGACCTTCACGTTGGTGTGGTCCTGCTGTTCGAGCTCGAGCCGCAGCGAGTCGCTCCACCCGATCACGGCTGCCTTCGAGGCCGCATAGACACTCATCCGCGGGTTCGCGAGCATTCCCGCAGCCGAGGCGATGTTCACGATGCGCGAGGGACGATACGCGCGCGCGATCATGCCGGGCAGGAACTCCCGGGTGATGTACATCGGGGCGAGGGTGTTCACCTGGATGGTGCGACGGGTGTCATCCCCGTTGTTGGTCTCCCAGAAGAACTGGTTTCCCCGCACGATGCCGGCGTTGTTGATGAGCACGTCGGGATTGCCGATCTCCTTGCGCACCCGCTGCGCGGTCTTCGCGATCGCCCCGAGGTCGGAGATGTCGACGACGTAGGAGTAGATGCGCGTTCGCCCACGCGAGAGCTCGCCGAGGTGATCCACCGTCGAGGCGAGGCCCGCGGCATCCCGGTCCCAGAGCACGACGTGCTTGGCGCCCTCGGCGACAGCGCGCTCGGCGTAGAGCCGGCCCATGCCCATCGCCGCACCGGTGATGAGCACGGATGCGCCCCGCACGGATCTCTTCATCCCCCCATTCTGCCCCGTGGCAGGATGGCGTCATGGCACCCGTACAGGACCACGAACTCACGCTGCGACCCAAGTCGCAGGAGGAGATCGACGCCTGGCTCCCCGTCGCGATGCGGGAGTACGAGGAGTCCCGCATGGAGGCCGGCGACTCCGCCGAGCAGGCCGATGCGGCGAGCGCGCTCAGCCAGGCGCAGTTCTTCCCAGGCGGGCGGCTGGTCGAGGGGCACCTGCTCTTCACCATCGTCGTGAACGGAGAAGACGCCGGCTGGCTCTGGCTCGGCCCGTATCAGGACTCCTCCGCAGAGAACTGGTGGATCTGGGACATCCGCGTCTTCGACGAGTTCCAGCGCCGCGGCATCGCGCGGCTGGTACTCACCCGGGCCGACGGCATCGCCCGCGAGCACGGTGCCCGCTCCCTCGGCTTGAACGTGTTCGCGTACAACCTGCCGGCGATCACCCTCTACGAGAGCCTGGGGTACCTCACCACCTCGCTGCACATGGCGAAGGAGCTCTGAGCGGCCAGCCGACTGACGGCTACCGCCCCGGCCCGGGCACTCGGAGTGTTACGCCGTGGGTCGGTGACGTGTGTCGTCGCGGGGTGTCGTGATTAGCGTCGAGTACGTCCATCGACGCCTCACGAAAGTCCGCCATGCCCGCCGCATCAGCCGCACCTGCCGCGCCCGCTGCCGCACCCGTGCGGTTCGCCGGCGTCGCTCGGTCGTTCCCCGTGGCCAGGGAACGGGGCCGGACAGCTGAGGTGCGGCCCGTTCTCGCCGGCATCGATCTGGAGGTGGCCAGCGGCGAGATCGTCGCGATCATCGGGGCGAGCGGATGCGGCAAGTCCACGCTGCTGCGCATCGCCGGCGGTCTCGACGCGGCGAGCGCCGGAACGGTGAGCATCGACGGAACCGCCGTCACATCCTTCGACCCCAGAGCCGCCGTCGGGTTCCAGGAACCGCGCCTGCTGCCGTGGCGCAGCATCGCGGGCAACGTGGCCCTCGGCATCCCGCGCTCCACTCGGAAGCCAGCGGCGACCGAGGCCGTCAACCGGTTGCTGCAGCTGGTGGGACTCGAGAGCGCCGCCGGCCAGCGCCCCCGCGAGGTGTCGGGCGGCATGGCGCAACGCGCCTCGCTGGCACGCGCACTGGCCCGACGTCCGCAGGTGCTGCTTCTGGACGAACCGTTCGGCGCCCTCGACGCCCTCACCCGGCTGCGCATGCAGGACCTGCTTCTCGACGTGCACTCCGCCCAGCCGACGACCGTGCTGCTCGTCACGCACGACGTCGATGAGGCGCTGCAACTCGCCGACCGGGTCGTGCTCCTCGGCCGCACGAGCGACTCCGAGCCGGCCACGGTGCAGCGGATCGTCACCGTTCCGGGATCCCGCCCTCGGGACCGCGGATCCGCAGAGCTGGCCCAACTGCGAGCGGAGCTGCTCGAGGGGCTCGGCATCGATCCGCACGGCCGCGACCGGAGCGAACGCGAGAGCCGGAGCGGCATCCCCGTCTTCCCCTACTGAGGCCCCCACCCCACCGGTCGGTCTTTTCTCGGGCCGTCCATCCAGAGCACCGCTTCGAGCACCGCCCACAGCACCACTCCCCCACAGCACAGGAGAGAACATGAACCGCACGACAACCGCCGCCACCCTCGCGGCCGCGGCCGCATCCGTCGCACTGCTCCTCACCGGCTGCGTGGCCGGCGAGAGCTCGGCCGCGCCCGCGGCTCCCGCAACCAGCGCCGCCAAGGGCGTCGTGACCGAGGGCGGCACCCTCAACATCGACTTCGCCACCTACAACCCGCTCAGCCTCGTGATCAAAGACCAGGGCTGGCTCGAGGATGCGCTGAAAGACCAGGGCATCACGGTCAACTGGATTCAGTCGGCCGGCTCGAACAAGGCCAACGAGGCCCTGCGCGCCGGTGCCATCGACGTCGGCTCGACGGCGGGTTCGGCTGCGCTGCTCGCCCGGTCGAACGGCTCGCCCATTCAGGTGATCGACATCTTCTCGCAGCCGGAATGGTCGGCGATCGTGGTCGGCAAGGACTCGCCCATCACCTCCGTCAAGCAGCTGAAGGGCAAGCAGGTCGCGGCCACCAAGGGCACCGACCCGTACTTCTTCCTGCTGCAGGCACTCGAGGCCAACGGGCTCTCGGCCGACGACGTCACGGTGCAGAATCTGCAGCACGCCGATGGCTGGGCGGCCCTGCAGAACGGGGCCGTCGACGCGTGGTCGGGGCTCGACCCGATCATGGCCGGCGCAGAGCAGTCGGGTGCCAAGCTCATCTACCGCAACGTGGACTTCAACAGCTACGGCTTCTTGAACGCGACCGAGACGTTCCTGAAGACCAAGCCCGACGTCGCCCAGACCGTGGTGAACGCCTACGAGCACGCCCGGGCCTGGGCACTGAAGAACCCGGAGAAGACGGCTGACATCCTGGCAGGGGTCGCGAGCCTCGACCCCGCCGTCGCCTCGACCGTCATCAGCGAGCGCACCAACCTCGACGTCGACAACGTTCCCGGTTCCGCGCAGGTGAAGGTGCTGAAGAAGATCGGCCCCGTGTTCGTCGCGAACGGCGACGTCGCGAGCCAGCAGCAGGTGGATGACGCGCTCAAGACCATCGTCAACGACGAGTTCGCGAAGAAGGCCGACCCCAAGGCGATCGGCTGAGCGACTCGAGAGCACTGAGACTTCGAAGCACGGAGAGGAGAAGCACATGGTCTACCAGACGCAGGAGACGAACGCCGTCGCGAGCGCGGGCGGATTCTCGGTCGACCCCGATTCCCGCCGTGCCCGACCGCCGGTCGTCCCCGCTTCCGACCACCGCGTACCGCTGACGCGCCGACGCTGGTTCATTCTCGTCGGCGGCCTGCTGCTTCCGATTCTCGTGCTGGCGACCTGGCAGCTCGTGACGACGCTCGGGCTTGTGCCCGTATCGCAGCTGCCCTCGCCTGCCATGGTCTGGACGGCGTTCATCGATCTCATCCAGCGCGGCCAGCTCGGCCTCTACGTCGCCATCTCGACGCAGCGGGTGCTGCTGGGGTTCGCCATCGGCGGCGGAATCGGGCTGCTGGTCGGCGCCCTCGTCGGCCTGTCACGACTCGGCGACATCCTGCTGGCTCCGACGCTCGGCGCACTGCGTGCGGTGCCCTCGCTGGCCTGGCTTCCACTGCTGGTTCTCTGGCTGAAACTCGGCGAGGAGTCGAAGGTGACCCTCATCGCCATCGGCGCCTTCTTCCCGGTCTACACGACGGTCTCCCTCGCGCTCAGGCACGTGGACCGCCAGCTCGTCGAGGCCGGACGAACCTTCGGGCTGGGCGGAGTGCGCCTCTTCGGAGCGGTGCAGCTGCCGGCCGTCGTGCCCTCGGTCATCTCGGGGCTGCGGCTCGCGCTCGCTCAGGCCTGGCTCTTCCTCGTGGCCGCCGAGCTTCTAGGCTCCTCGATGGGCCTCGGGTTCCTGCTCGTGGACTCCACCAACAGCGGCCGCCTCGACCGCACCTTCCTCGCGATCATCCTGCTGGCTGTGCTCGGCAAGCTCACGGACTCGCTCGTCGGGCTCTTCGAGCGGTGGGCGGTGCGGCGGTGGGCCTGACAACGGAAGGCCTGACAACGGGGGGCCTGGCAACGGAAGGCGCCGCATCCGGTGGCTCGGCCTCCAGCGCGGAGCGGTCGGGCCCGACGATCCGAGCCCTGCTCGATGAGCAGCGGCGCTTTGCGGCACCCGCGGGGTTCGCGGCGACGGCCAACGTGGGCGCCGACGAGTACGCGCGCGCCGCCCTCGACCCGGTGGCATTCTGGGCCGAGCAGGCGCGCCGCCTCGCCTGGGCGCAGCCGTGGCACACGACGCACACGTGGGAACCTGCGACGCGCGATGCGCAGGGCGAACTGAGTATTCCGCGAGCGGAATGGTTCGCCGGGGGCCGTCTCAACGTCGCCGTCAACTGCGTGGACCGCCACGTCGCCGCGGGCGCGGGCGACAAGGTCGCCTTCCACTTCGAGGGCGAGCGTGGCGACCGCCGGTCGCTCACGTACGCGGAGCTTCAGAGTGAGGTGGCGAAAGCGGCCAACGCGCTCACCGCGCTCGGCATCGGCAAAGGCGACCGGGTCGTCGTCTACCTTCCGGTGCTGCTCGAGACGGTCATCATCACGCTCGCCATCGCCCGCATCGGCGCCGTGCACTCCCTCGTCTTCGGCGGCTTCTCGGCCGAGGCGCTGCGCTTCAGGGTGGAGGATACGGGGGCGAAGCTTCTCGTGACCTCCGACGGCCAATTCCGGCGGGGTGTCGCCGTGCCCGTGAAGGCCGCGGCCGATGCGGCCGTCGAGGGCGTCGCATCCGTGGAGCACGTGCTCGTCGTGCGTCGCACCGGCGACGAGGTGCCATGGACCGAGGGCCGCGACGTGTGGTGGCACGATGTCGTCGACGGCGCCTCCCCGGCGCATGAGCCCGAGTTCTTCGACGCCGAGACGCCCCTGTTCATCATCTACACCTCGGGCACTACCGGGCGTCCGAAGGGGCTCGTGCACACGAGCGGCGGCTACCTCACGCACACGTCGTGGACGCACCACGCCGTGTTCGACGCCAAGCCCGACGACGTCTACTGGTGCACGGCCGACCTCGCCTGGGTGACCGCGCACTCCTATGTGCTCTATGGGCCGCTCTCGAACGGCGTGACGAGCGTCATCTACGAGGGCACGCCCAACACCCCGCATGCCGGACGTCACTTCGAGATCATCGAGCGCTACGGGGTCAAGACGTACTACACGGCACCCACGCTCGTGCGTTCGCTCATGACGTGGTTCCCCGACGGCGTTCCGCGCTCGACGGATGCGGGCGAGCCCGGCTACGACCTCTCGAGCATCCGCCTGCTCGGCTCCGTGGGCGAGGCGATCAATCCCGAGGCCTGGGTGTGGTTCCGGGAGCAGATCGGCGCGGGCAGCGCACCGATCGTCGACACCTGGTGGCAGAGCGAGACGGGTGCGGCCGTGATGGCGCCGTTGCCCGGCGTCTCGACGCTGAAGCCCGGCTCCTCCCTTCGCGCCCTGCCCGGGCTGCGCACGCGGGTCGTCGACGACAGCGGAGCGGATGTTCCGCGCGGCTCGGGCGGCTATCTCGTCATCGACGGCACCTGGCCCGGCATGGCCCGCACGGTGTGGGGCGACCCGGAGCGCTACCGTGACTCCTACTGGGCCCGCTTCGCCGAGCGCGGCTACTTCTTCTCCGGCGACGGCGCGAAATACGACGATGACGGCGACATCTGGCTGCTCGGCCGGGTGGACGACGTGATCAACGTCTCGGGCCACCGGCTCTCCACCATCGAGGTCGAGTCCGCCCTCGTCGCGCACCCGGCCGTGGGCGAGGCCGGGGTCGTCGGAACGACGGATGCGACGACGGGTGAGGCGATCGCCGCGTTCGTGGTCGCATCCCGTGCCGTGCTCGACGCCCCGGCCCTGGCCGCCGAACTGCGCGCCCACGTCGCAACGGCCATCGGTCCGATCGCCAAGCCGCGGGACCTGCACTTCGTCCCCGAGCTGCCCAAGACCCGCTCCGGCAAGATCATGCGGCGCCTGCTCGTCGACATCGCGGAGGGCCGCCCGCTCGGCGACGTGACCTCGCTGCAGGACGAGTCGGTTCCCGAGCGCATCGCCACGATCGTGAACGCGCCGGCTGCGTAACCGGGGTCGCGCACGCACGGCGGGCGCGGCGCGGCCGCGGTGGCGGTTCGGCCCTCAGTGGATGAGGGCGAGCAGCAGTCCCACCGCGACGAACAGAACCCCGAAGACGCGGTTCATCACGCGCTGTCCGCGCTCGTTGCGGGTGAACCGGCGGAACGAGCCGGCGGTCGCAGCGAAGAAGAACCACATGACGAGCACGTCGATGACGACGACCGTCGCGGTGATCACGAGGTACTGCGGCACGAGCGGCTCGCCGGCCCGGATGAACTGGGGCAGGAACGCGAGAAAGAAGACGACGGCCTTCGGATTCAGCAGGTTGACCCAGAGCCCGCGACGGAACAGCGATGCGGCGGACTCGTCGCTGAGGGCGCTCTGCGCATCCGCGTCCACGGTCGGCTTCGCCAGGAACTGCCGAACGCCGAGGTAGACGAGATAGATGGCACCGGCGTACCGGATGATGTTGAAGGCGAGCGGCGAACTCGCCACGAGCACGCCGACGCCGAGCGCCACGATCACGATGTGGATGACGAGGGCGGCCTGCTGCCCGAGGATGCCCCAGAACGAGCGGCGGAAGCCGACGGTGAGCGAGTTCCCCATCGTATTGATGGCGCCCGCCCCGGGGGTGAAGCTGATCAGGGTGCTCGCTCCCAGGAGGGGAAGCCAGAGCGCCAACTGCATCGCTCCAGAGTAGGCGAAGCGTGCCGCCGGTCGTACCGGCTCAGGTGCCCGCGGCATCCTGAGCCGGTACGGTGCGGCGGTGGGGGGCGTCGCCTCTCGGCAGGCAGGCTAACGCCAGAACTCGTCCAACCGTTCGGCGAGTGCGGCGCCCTGGTCGTGGCCTGCGCGCGCGGCGGCGGGACGCAGCGACGCATCCATCGCGTTGGCACCGAACAGGTGCTCACTCTCGGCGTCGGGCACGACAGTCTCGACCCTGCTGCCGCCGGCGCGCAGTTCGTCGACCTGCACCGCGAGCCCCATGTTCCACTCCTGCGGGTACAGCGACTTTCCGCCCAACGGCGAGAGCACGAGCACCCGCCCGTACCCGGCTGCGAGATCGGCGTTCTCACTTGAGCGCCGATAGCCGCCGTCGATGTACCGGCCATCGCCGATGCGGTAGGCCGAACCGCCGCCCGACGTGCTGGCGGCAACGGCGTCGACGAGGTCGACCCCACTCTCACCGTCGAACTCGACGGGTTCACCGGTACGGGCGTCGACCGCGGTGAGAAGCATCCTCCGCGTCGGCCACTGCTGGCCGGGAAGGCGGGCCGCCACGGTGGCGCGCCAATGATCCTGGCTGCCGGGTTCGCATGCCGCATCCCGTTCGAGCGCCGCAGCACCCATCGTTCGACGCATGTGCGCCGCATCCTGAGACGAGGCGATGACCTGGCGGAACCGCGCCAGGTGGTCAGCGGTCGGCCTCAGCGCGCTGGCTCGCGCCTGTCCGGAACGGCCGTCGGCGGGCCGCTGGGGAACGGGCGCGGAGAGGGTGGCGGCATACAGGTCGCTGATCGCCGCGTTCGCGATCTGGGCGGCCGCGGTCGCACCGGCCGAGGTACCGATGGTCAGGTCGGCCGCGGTCACGTCGAGCCCGGCGTCGAACAGGCCGGCCAAGACGGCGATGAGCCAGGCGTTGCCGGTGGATCCGCCGCCGCCGAGAACGAGCGCTCGTTCGCCGGAGGAGGGGAGCGGGGAGGAAGGTGAGGTGTTCATGGGAGTCGCCTTTCGCGAGATGCCTGATCAGGCGCTCCCGATGGCGACTAAGGGAGTCGCACGATCGTGGACTGCAGGGGGGCGCCCACTGTGGATACTGCGTACATGGGTCTCACCTCCTGCCGTCGGAACACGATCGCGGGAACTCTAACACGCGCAGGGGATGCCGAGCAGGCAACCGACAGGGCGGGGCAGTCGGCCGCCGCTCATGGGGTGCGGGGCATCGCCCGGTAGACGGCGCGCTGCTCCGGCGGCAGGTGCTCGGTTGCATACGACAGTGCCGTGCGCGACATGCGGCCGGCGTATTCATCGAGGAAGGCGAGCAAGTCCTCACGAGAGATGCGCTTGCCGACCTCGCGCAGCATCCATCCGACCGCCTTGCGGATGAGGTCTTCGGGGTCGGCGACGAGGGCCGGCGCGAGTTCGAGGGTCGTGCTGGCGTCTCCGCGGTTGATGAATCCTTGCGTCGCGATGATGCCCACCCGGCCTTCCCACAGCACCGGACTCGCGACCAGTTCGCCGAGCGCGTCTCGAGGGCGATCGAACAGCCAGCCGCCCAGGATGACGCCGGCCGAGCTGTCGACGATGTCCCAGTTGTCGACGCGACCGCGGCGCACCGCAGCGAGGTACCAGTCGGCGAGTGCCTCACGCAGTCGGTCGTCGCGCGAGCGGGGGCGGGATGCCCGCTCGAAACGGTCGCAGGCGATCAGCACCCCGGTGAGGCGGTGTTCGTGCACCGGCGAGTCGAGCAGCAAGTCCAGCTCGCCGAGGGGAAGCGCCGAGAAGCGTTTGGCGACCGCGCGCTGCTGGGGAACGCTCACGCCGACGAACAGGTCTCCTTCCCCGTACTCGCCGGGGCCGGTCTTGAAGAACCAGGCGCTGCTCTCGGCGCGCTCGCGGCTGCCGAGTGCGGCCAGCGCGGCCTGAACCTCGGCGGCCGTCTGGGGCGGCGCATCCGTCATGCGTCGGACTCTATCGCCGGATTGCGCCCCTCGGTGGGGCCGCCGATGCGGCCGCGCTCATCCGCAGCCCGTCACGAGAGCGTGCAGGTCGGCTGACACCTTCGGCACCGACTCGCTCCTCGGCACAGCGGTGCCACCGGTCACGGCGCCGGAATTCCACGCGCCGATGCCGAAGATCGCCGAGGGCTTGCCGGCCGGTCCGGTCTGCGCTTTGATGCGGTTCGCCGAGAACACGACCGGATGGGCCAACTGCACGGTCTGGTTCACGCCCAGCCGGCCCGCGGCGTCCTCGGTCGCGATGCCGTCGGAGACGACCAGCACGAGGTCGTAGGGACCGTCGGCGGCGACGCGGCGGTACAAACCGTCGACGTTCGTGCGATCCTGACCCGACTCGGCCGCCAGCGACTTGACCAGCCCGATCGCGGCGACGCGCCCCGCGATATTGGAGAGAGGGAATGGCACGGGCGTGAGCTTCTTGGCGGTGTGGGCGAAGCTGTAGATGGTGACGCGGGTGTCCCTTCCCCCGAGTCCGGCCGGGCCGAGCGCCGCTGCCGCGGCATCCTTCGCCACCTGCAGTTTCGCGGCGGTCATCGACGACGACGTGTCGAACGCGAGTGCGATCTTCAGCGGTCCCGTGCACCGGTGGGGAAGGGCGCTGGTGCGTGCGAGCGGGAAGGGTCCGTTCACCGGTGTTCCCGAAGGATAGGTGAGGCCCGCGCGTGATACGTCGACACGCTGGCCCGCCGTTCCGGGCGGCACGTTGACGTAGTTCGCGTAGGTGTAGGTGCTGTGGCCGCCGTCACCCGTCTGCAGGAATTCCGGAATCAGGCTCCATCCGGCCGGAGCCGGGTTCAGGGCGGTCACCCAGTAGCTGAAGTTCAGTGCCTGATCGGCGGCGGAGATGACTCCAACCTCGATGTCGCACGAGCCCGCGGCATCCGTCGTGCAGGTCCCCGTGATCGTGACTGGCAGCTCGTCGGGGCGGAAGCGCACCGGCCGGTAGTAGGCGTGTGCCCGAAATGTGACGCCGGCCACGCCGGCCACGGCGCCGGATGCCAGGCGGTCACCGCCCGCGGTCACGTGCAGCACGACCTTCGCGACGAGCACCACCGAGCAGGTCGCGGCGTCGTCCTCATCGAGGACGATCGTGGCGGGCCCGTCGATCCAGTTCTCGGGAATGAACTCGCCGCCGTCGCACGACCACTCCGGCGTGTACCGGGAAGGGCCTTGGAAGCCGAGCACGTACCGGTCGCTGCGCACGGCCGCATCCGTCACCGCGGGTGAGCCGGTCACGCCGTGCACTTCGCCGAAGTCGCCCGTGGCGGTCAACACGAACTCGCCGACGGCGGCCGGTCGGTCGGAGGCGCCGTTGTCGACCGTGGCCGCGAGGGTGAGGTGCGCGCCCGCGCCCGCGGCCGCCGTCGTCGCGACGGATGCCGTCGGCGCACCGGATGCCGTCGGCGCCGGGGTCGGGGGCGGGGTCGACTCCGCGAAAGCGGCTCCCCCTCCGGCGAACGACGAGGCGAGCACCCCGGCGATCACGAGTGCAGCGAATGACACGCGGCGAATCTTCGGCATGTGGCCCCCTTCACACAGGTCGTCGTGGTGAGGATATCTCAGCTTTCTCGAGAGCACTAGGTTCCGCCGACCGCAGTCGCAAGAGTCGTGCGCCGGTTCACAAGGAATCGCCGCGAGGCCGCCGATAGCCTGAGTGAAGCGACGCATCCGCTCGCCCTTCCACACGCGCATCCCGTGATCACGGCCGCGCGCCGATCCTTCAGAACGGAGGTTCCCAATGTCCATCGCTCCCCTTGCGACCAAGGCCATCATCGGAGAGCCCGAGGTTCTGGAAGACACCGCCCGCCTGATTGCCCTCGCCGATGGCGTGGAGAACACCCCCGCCTGGCACCGGCTCAAGAGCGCAGCGACCGAGTTGCAGCAGCTGCAGGTGAAGGACGGCTCGGTGCCGGATGCCGCGGAGCACGCCCGGGCGACCGCCCACGTCGACGCGATCGTCGGCGCGATCGACGAACTCGCCCCCCTGTTCCCGCTCGACGCGGCGTACCTGAGCACGGCGGTCGCCGACTTCGAGAAGTGGGTCGCGGGCGGCTTCGGCGTGCCCGACTTCTACGACTCGCTTCTGCAGTTTCAGCCGCAGCGGCACCGAGCCGACGGCATCCGTCACCTCGTGGTCTTTCCGATGTACACGCAGAACGGCTCGACGAGCCGCCTCGTCGAGGCGCTCATCGTCGAGGTGATCTGGCCGGACTTCATCGGCGCGCTCGAGGCGGGCGACTACGGCAACAAGCTCTTCCTGTCGCTGCGGCTCGTGGACTTCACGCCCGGGTACGAGACGAACTCGGCCGTGCTGTTCCCCGAGACGGTGGCCATGCGCGAGATCCCCACGTTCACGTGGGGCGCCATCTTCCAGGATCGGGAGGCGGCGCGCTATCGCCGCGTCGTGCGCGCGGCCGCGGAGATCACCAAGCTCGAGCTGCCCGACGAGGCGGCTCGCATGCTCGATGACCAGCACCTGACCGAGCGCACGTTCGTGATGTGGGACATCATCCACGACCGCACCCACATGCGCGGCGACCTGCCGTTCGATCCGTTCATGATCAAGCAGCGCATGCCGTTCTTCCTGTACTCGCTCGAGGAGCTGCGCTGCGACCTCACCGCCTTCCGGGAATCGGTGAAGATCGAACGCGCTCTGCTGGCTCGGCCCGACGGGTTGAGCGCGGTCGAGGCCGAGACGCTCGAGACGGCGAAGCTCGTGCAGTACGCCGTGATCTTCGACCGCATCTTCCGGTTCGCCATCACGGGAAGCCGCGTGCGCAACTACGACGGCCTCGGCGGCCAGTTGCTGTTCGCCTGGCTGCACCAGCACCGCGTGCTGCACTGGACCGACACCCAGCTCACCTTCGACTGGGATGCCGTTCCGGATGCGGTCGTCGCCCTCGGCGACACGATCGACGAGCTGTACTGGGCATCGATCGACCGGCCGAAGACGGCGCACTGGCTCGCCGCCTACGCGCTCGTGGCATCCGTGCTCACGCCGAATCCGGCATCCGTGTGGGCGCGCGGTCTGCCCGACGACGTGCTCGCCGGCGCGCCGAAGGGGTACACCGACCTCGTGATGGACGACGAGTTCCCGCTGTCGATGTTCTACGAGGCGCTCGAGAAGAAGATGCGCCCGGTGATCGAGTCGACGGTGGGCATCACAGGGGTCGAGCGCGCGTGACCCGTTGCGCCACGTGCCCGGCCCCTGCGCCCGTTGTTCTGGCGCAACGGGCGGGTACGTGGCGCAATGCCGCGCGAGGAGGAGAGCCGTCATGACCGTCGCAGGACGCACCGTGCTCATCGCGGGCGCCACGAGTGTCGCCGGGCGTGCCGTCGCCGCTGCGCTGGTGGATGCCGGCGCCCGCGTCGTGAGCGTCGGCACCAACTCGGAACGCCTCGCCGCCGTGCGCTCCAGCCGGCCCGAGATCGTGACCGAGCTGACGGACCTGACCGACGAGGGCGCCGTGCGCGAGCTCGCGACCCGCGTGCACGAGAACGTCGGCCCCGTCGACGGCCTCATCCATCTGGTCGGCGGCTGGCGCGGGGGCGGCGGCCTCGCCGGCCAGAGCGACGAGGACTACCGCGCCCTCGAGCGCAGCTTCACCGCACTGCGCTTCGGCAGCCGCGCCTTCTACGACGACCTCGTCGGCTCGGATGCCGGGCGGCTCGCCATCGTGTCGGCCGCGGCGGTGCTGCATCCGACTCCCGGCGGCGCCAACTACGTGGCGGTGAAGGCGGCGAGTGAGGCGTGGACGCACGCCGTCGCGGCCGGCTTCCGCAAGGCCTCCCCCGGCTCGGCGGCCGTGATCTACCGCGTGAAGGCGCTGGCCGGCCTCGAGGGCGACCTCGCGGCATCCGTCGTCGGCCTCTGGAACGCGGACGCGGCGACGCTCAACGACTCGGAGATCGCGCTCGGGGAGTAACGCGCGCCCACATCCGCCGAGAACGCAGGAACTGCGGGTGCGCTGGCCCGCACACCCACCGTTTCTGCGGGCTCGGTGAGGTCGGCTCGCGATTCTGCGGTATCGCGAGACAGAGGCTCAGCCTGCTTCGAGCGGGCCGACCGCGAGTGTCGCCGTGGTGTCGCCGCACACCGGGAGCTGCTGCTGCACCACGATTCCCGGTCCGGCGCCGTCTGAGGTGATGAACGCGCGCAGCATGGCGGATGTGGTCTCCGGGCAGCCGTAGGCACCGGGCTGGGTACCGTGCAGCCGCGCGACGGCGGTGCCTCCCTTCGCAGCCAGAACCACCGGCTGCGAGGCGGAGCCCTCGGCCGATGCCGGCCAGCCGAGGCGGCCGCCATCCGCGTTCTCGGCGATCAGCCCCGGCCAGCCGTCGAAGGAGCAGTCCGTCGCAGAGTTGTTCGTGAACACTAGGTCGCCGTAGAAGCTGCCCGCGCCAGAATCCTCCGGCCGCGCCTGATAGCCCAGGCTCAACTGCTCGTCCTGGCAGTGCGCCGCAGCTCCGGCCGAATCCGGCGCCTCCGAGGGCGGCGCGCTCACCCCGCCGGCCGCACCTCCCGGCGAGCCGGGCTTCGGCGACGACGAGGGGATCGGCCTCGCCGCGGGTGTGAGGGATGCCGAGGGCATCGACGTGCTCCCCGGGCTCCCGTTCCCACCCGCTCCCGCGCAGGCCGACAGGGCGAAGCAGCACGCGATGGCGGCGAGCGCGGCCAGTGATCGCTTCCGCAGTCCCATCGTGCCCCCGTCCTTCGGCCCCCGACGACGGGCTCAGCGTAGCGGTGCACGCATCCGGGGTCGAGAGTCGGCGAGCGAGAGTGCCCGAAAGGGCCGGAATGTTCCCTGTGCCGCTACCGTTGCAGCCTGAGTCCGTGGTGTTCCCCGAGGAGGAAAAAGTGACCGTGATCCCCGATGACCTCATCGACCTGCTGGAGCGGCCGCTGTTCGGCGCCCTCGGCACCGTCAGGCCCGACGACACCGTGCAGGTGCAGCCGATGTGGTTCGAGTACGACCGCGAGGCCAACGTCATCCGGTTCACGCACACCACGAAGCGGCAGAAGTTCCGCAACCTGCAGCACAACCCGTCCATGACGCTGCTCGTCATCGACCCCGACGACTCCTACCGCTTTCTCGAGGTGCGCGGCCGCCTCACCGAGGTGACGCCGGAGACCAGCGGCGCCTTCTATCAGCGGCTCGGCGCCCGCTACGGCGACGACAGCACGCCGGTGCCGCCCGACTCCGCCGACCGCGTGATCCTCACGATGTCGATCACGCACTTCACCCGCAAGTAACGCGGCCCCGGGCACTCACGTCGTAGCGTCCGCCTCGGGCGGCGCCTCGGGCGCGGCATCCGGCACCTCATCGCCCGTCGCCGTGTCTGCCGCATCGCCCCGCGCGCGGCTCGCGAGCAGGAACGGGACGCCGACGGCCTCGATCACGCCTCCGATGAGCAGCGACGTGCCGTAGCCCCAGAGGTCGGCGGCGCGTCCGAGCGCGGGCTGGATGACGACCCCTCCCGCGCTGCCGAGCAACGAGTCGAACGAGAGCACCGTCGCACGCTGCTTGGAGGGGATCATGTCGTTCAGGTAGGCCTGCCGCACCGGCCCGCCCGCCGCGAAGACGAATCCCCACACCACCAGCAGCACGATCGCCAGCCAGAAGATGCTGTTGACGCCGAGCAGGATCAGCACCGCGATGCTGATGAGCGACATGAGGATGATCGTCGACGTGCGCTTGTGGAACAGGTGACGGATGCGGGGGGCGAGCACCCCTCCGAGCACCTGGGCCAGCGCGAGGATGGCGGCCGCCAGGCCTGCGATCCCGTAGGCGGTCTCGTCGCCGTACAGCTCCAGCAAATACGGCTGCAGCGCGTAGAACGCGTAGATGCCGACCCCCGACGCGAACGGCGAGGCGAGCATCATGTAGCGCACCGACGGCCGCCCCAACCCGTAGCGCACCGAGTCGCGCAGCACCGTGCGGGTGGCCGCGAGCGGCCCCTCGCTGCGGTCAGGCGTGAAGCCGAGGTCTTTCATGAGCACCGCTGCCGTGATGAACATGACCACGAGCACCCCGGCGCGCAGCAGGAACGGCACCCCGAGGTTGGTCGCCTGCGCGATCACGCCGCCGAGCACAGAGCCGCTGAACATGGCGATGCCCGTCACGACGAGTCCGCGACCGAAGACCGCCTCCATGCCGCCGCGATAGCCGACGGATGCGAGGGCATCGACGAGCCAGGCATCGACCGCTCCCGAGAAGAACGTGAAGCCGAGACCCAGCAGAACCGACACGATCGCCCACCAGACGAAGGGCGCGTGCCAGAGCCACAGCATCCAGTACAGGGCGGTCGTGACGGCGAGGGTCACGGTGCCCCAGAGGTACGACGCCTTGCGCCCCACCGTGTCGGCGACCACGCCGGTCGGCACCTCGAAGATCACCATGCCCGCGGTGAAGAAGGCGTTCGCCGCGAAGGCCTCGAAGTTCGAGAGCCCGGCATCGAGCAGGAACAGCGTGTTGATGCCCCAGATGAACGACGCCGCGAGCGTGTTGCCGAGCATCAGCACGAGGTAGACGGTCTGGATGCGGCGCGCCGGCGCGCTCATGGCCGCCGTGCCGTGCGGTGCGCCCCTGCGGGCCACCGGCTCAGCGCCGGCCGGTCGGCACGACGAGCTTCGCCGGATGCTCCGGGGCCACGAAGGTTCGCGCTCCCGATGGGGGAGCCGGTGGCTTCGTGTCCGAGAACAGCCAGTCGTCGAAGAAGTCGCCGAGGTCCTGCCCCGAGACCTGTTCCGCGAGCGCGATGAACCCCGCCGTCGTCCCATGGCCGCCCGAGTGCTCGGCCGCCCAGCGACGCAGGATGGTGAAGAACGCATCGTCGCCGACCGTGAGCCGGAGGGCGTGCAACGTCATGCCGCCACGGTCGTAGACGGCGCCGTCGAAGATGTCATCCGGACCGGGGTCGCCGATGGGCAACGTCCACAGGTCGTCGTCGGCGGGCGTGGCGTAGTACGCGTCGAAGTAGGCCTGCGGGTCGGCGTAGCCCTCGTGCTCCGCCCACAACCACTCGGCGTAGGTGGCGAAGCCCTCGTTCAGCCAGATGTCGCTCCACCGCTTCAGGGCGACGTCGTCGCCGTACCACTGGTGGGCCAGCTCGTGCACGACCACCCCGTCGGCCTGCTCCTTCGAGCCGCCGAAGAACTCCTTCGCGTAGATGGGACGCGTCTGGTTCTCGAGTGCGAATCCGAGGCCCGAGAAGTCGTCGACGATGCCACCCGCCTGCCGGAACGGATATGGCCCGAAGATTCCCGAGAGGAACGAGATGACCTCGGGCTCGCGCGCCAGGCTCGCCTTCGCCTGAACGCCGATGGGAGCCGGGCCATCACTCGTCGCGATCCAGTCGTTCGCATTGCCGGGGCTGCCGGCGGGCGCGCCGGTGACGCTCCAGCCGTCGAGCGGGTCGGCATCCGGTTCGAACGAGGTGCTTCCCACCCCACCGGGCGCGCGCACGTCGTCGATGGCGACGCCGTCGAGTTGCACCGCGTAGTCGGAGACGTAGGTGATGGCGACGTCGACGGGCTCGCCCGCGTACGCGGAGAGGTCGATGCGCCACTGCTCCCAGCCCTCGCCCTCTCCGGTTGCGGCGTTCCAGTCGCCGGTCGTGCCACTCGGGTCGCACGGACCCGCGTGCGGCGGCTCCTGCAGGTAGTGCGCGAGGAACGGATGCTGGTCGAGCAGGTCACTGCACATCGCATTGCCGGCATCCTGCCCGGTGTGCCCGTTCTCGTCGGCGAGCGTCGTCCAGTCATCGGTTCCTGCGGGTGCCGCCTCGACGAAGGCGAAGTCCCAGCCGGGCTCGACAGAGCGATCCATCCAGAACGTCAGCGCGCTCGACCCCGCCGTGGGGGTGAGGCGCCGCTCGAGGCGCTTGTAGGAATCGTTCGCCTGCTGCGAGTACGCGAAGTCGGTTCCCGTGCGCGCCGTCAGCGTGGGGTCGAAGAGGTCGGGATCGAGCGCATCCAGATACGAGATCCCGTCCCGGCTGTACCTCGTCAGGTCGAACTGGCCGATCGTGGCGGTCGCGAGGTAGGAGGCCATCGGCTTGTCGACGTTCCACACCCAGTTCGCCTTGCCGCCGACGTCGCCGTGCCAGAGCAGGGAGCCGTTCGAGATCGCCTCGAGCCCCTTCGGCACCGTGATGCGGATGGTGTACAGGGCCTTGTCGGCGGGATGGTCGTTCGAGGGGAACCAGCTCGCTGCCACCCACGGCTGGCCGGCCACGAGTGTGCCGTCATCGGTGTGGAAGAAGCCCGCGGTGCCCAGGGCGGCATCCTCGTACAGCTCCGGGACCCCCGAGTACGAGACGATCGTGACGAAGGGCAGGCCTTTGCGCAGCGGAGTGCGAGGAGTGACGACGAGCTCGTCCTTGCTGCGCGACCAGGTGGCGGCGCGCCCGTTCACCGAGATGTTGCGAACACTCAGGCCGTGCAGGTCGAGGTTGAACGTGCTCAGGTTCTGGGTGGCCGTCGCGGTGATCACCGCATGCCCGGTCAGCACATCGGTGTCGGGCACGTAGTCGATGTCGAGCCCGTAGTGCAGCACGTTGTAGCCGCCGTTACCCGAGAGCGGGTAGTACGGGTCGCCGATGCCTGGGGCTCCAGGCGATGCCGACGGAGCGGCGGAGGCACCGATCGCCGGCGTGATGGCGAGCGCCAGGCCGGCGATGCCGGCGAGCGCGGCCCGCCAACGCAGCCGTCGCCGCTGTGCCCTCGTACTCGGAACGAACTCGCCCATGGGAATCTCCTCGCACGCCGCTGAACTCGGGACTCGGGTTGGAACCCATGCTGCTCTCGTGAGGATTGCTCGTCAATATACCGTCGTCGGAGGCGAGTGATCGCTATCGGCAGCGACCCCGCTCCTAATAGCGTTGTCATGTGCTCGAACTCCACCACGTCACCAAGCGCTACGGCGAACGTCTCGCCCTCGACGACGTGAGTTTCACCGTCGGCGAGGGCCGCATGACGGGGTTCGTCGGGGCCAATGGCGCCGGCAAGACCACGGCGATGCGCATCATCCTGGGCGTGCTCGCCGCCGATGGGGGAACGGTGAGCCTCAACGGCGCCGACGTGACCGCAGTGAACCGGCGGCGCTTCGGATACATGCCGGAGGAGCGCGGCCTGTACCCGAAGATGCGCGTGCTCGAGCAGATCGTGTACTTCGCCCGGCTGCACGGCTGGTCGACGGCTGCTGCAACGCGCAACGCGACAGAGCTGCTGCAGCGACTCGGCCTCGGCGAGCGCCTGAACGACACGGTCGAGAGCCTGTCGCTCGGCAACCAGCAACGCGCGCAGATCGCCGCAGCCCTCGTGCACCGGCCTGAAGTGCTCGTGCTCGACGAGCCCTTCTCGGGCCTCGACCCGATGGCGGTCGAGACGGTGCAGGGGGTGCTCTCCGACTACGCCGGCAGGGGCGCGCCGGTACTGTTCAGCTCGCACCAACTCGACATCGTCGAGCGACTGTGCGACGACCTCGTCATCATCTCCGAAGGCCGCATCCGTGCCGCGGGCGACCGCGAGCACCTGCGCGACACCCACGCTCCGGTGAGCTACGAACTCCGGCTCGCGGGCGACGTGCAGTGGCTGCGCAGCGTGCCCGGCGTCCAGGTGCTGTCGATGGAAGGCGGCTGGGCGCTCTTCGACGCCGATACGGATGCCGTGCGCCAGCAGGTGCTGCGCGAGGCCATCGAGCACGGTGCCGTGCAGAGCTTCGCCCGCCGGCATGTGAGCCTCGCCCAGATCTTCAAGGAGGTCGTGCAGTGAGCACCGCCGACGTCGTCACCCCCACCCTGCGCTCGAGCGTCGCCCTCGTGACCGGTCGCGAGGTCACGATGCGGTTGCGCAGCAAGGCCTTCCTCATCTCGACGGGGCTGCTGCTGCTCGCGGTGCTGGCCTCCATCGTCATCGGCACGCTCGCGAGCGCCGCGCCGTCGTCGACACCGAAGGTCGCCGCCCTCGGCATCGCGGCCGACGGCATCCAGGGCACCGGCCTGAAGATGGTCGACGTGTCGGGGCGCGAGCAGGCCGAGAGGATGCTGCGGGCCGGCGACATCGACGCGATCATCGTCGCCTCCGACGCCACCGCGGCGAACCCGCTCGGACTCACGGTGCTCGGCTACGACACGGTTCCCAACGGCGTCGTCAACGCGATCAGCCAGTCCCCCCACGTGGAACTGCTCGACCCGAACGCCCCCAACCCGTTGCTGCGGTATTTCGTCGCCCTGGGCTTCGGACTGGTCTTCTTCATGTCGGCCATCACCTTCGGCTCGATGATCGCCCAGAGCGTCGTCGAAGAGAAGCAGACCCGCATCGTGGAACTGCTGCTCTCGGCCATCCCGGTGCGCGCACTGCTGGCCGGCAAGGTGCTCGGCAACAGCCTGCTCGCCTTCCTGCAGATCGTCGCCATCGCGGTCGTCGCACTCACGGCGCTGCTGGTGACCGGCCAGAAGATCGTGGTGGCGGGACTCGGTCCCTCCGTGGTGTGGTTCGTCGTCTTCTTCGTGTTCGGCTTCGTGATGCTCGCCGCACTGTTCGCCGCGGCCGCCTCGCTCGTCTCCCGGGCCGAGGATGTGGGCTCGGTCACCTCGCCCATCACACTGCTCGTCATGATCCCCTACCTGGCGGTCATCATCTGGGGCGACAACCCCGTGGTGCTCGCCGTCATGAGCTATGTGCCGTTCTCGGCCACGGTCGGCATGCCGATGCGCGTCTTCCTCGGCCAGGCGCAGTGGTGGGAACCGCTGCTCTCGCTCGGCATCCTGCTCGCGACGACCGCCGTCGTGCTCTGGATCGGCGAGCGCATCTACGCTGGGTCGCTGCTGAAGATGGGGCGCCGGGTGAAGATCTCGGAGGCGCTCGCCGGCTGAGGGGCGGCGGCGCATGAGGCGCGCGCCGCATCCGCTCAGGTGAGTTTCGGCAGCACGGAGGCGAGCAGTCGCGTGAGCTCGTCGTCCGATGGCGGCGGCGCACCGGCCTCCATGGCCCGGGCCAGGTTCTGCCCGACGAAGCGCAGCAGGCCGCCGAGCAGTTGAGTCGTGACCTCGGCCTCGGCATCGAGGTCGGCATCACGGGAGCCGGGCTCGTCGCCTCGGCCGGCATCCGTCACCTCGCGCTCCAGACGGCGACGGATGATGACGCGCAACTCGGTCTCGATCGCGGCGAAGCGCTCCATCTGGCGAGCGAGCAGTTCGGGATGCGACGCGATCGCCCGGATGCGGTCGCCGAATAACGGCTCGGTCATGGCGATCATCGCGGGATCGATGCGCACGAGGCCGACCGCCTCGGCGAGGATCGGCCCGGTCGAGAGCACGAACCGCTCAGCGCGCTCCTCGTCGACCGACGGCGCGGCCGACCCGAGCAGGGCGGCATCCTTCGTCTTGAAATAGTTGAAGAACGTGCGCTGCGAGACGCTGGCGGCCTCGCAGATCATGTCGACGGTGACGTTCTCGTAGCCCTGTGCGAGCACGAGGTCGACGGCGGCGCGCTCGATGGCGAGGGCCGTCTCGGGTCGTCCGCGGCGGCGGGATGCGGCATCCGTCGGCATGTGCTCACCCTACCCATGCCGCGGTGTGCGGTTGGTGGGACGCTCACCGCTGAGGCCGGGCTGGGCGTCTCGCCGTCGGTGGCAGGATGGTTCGGTGACCCAGATGCTTCATGACCCCGAAATCCGCGGCTTCGCCTCCGACAACTACTCCGGAGTGCACTCCGAGATCATCGAGGCACTGGCGGCGGCGAACGGCGGGCACCAGATCTCGTACGGCGAAGACGCGTACACGGCGCGGCTGCAGCAGGTCTTCGCCGAGCACTTCGGCGACGGCGTGCACGCCTTCCCGGTCTTCAACGGCACGGGAGCCAACGTGACCGCGCTGCAGTCGATGCTGCCGCGGTGGGGCGGCGTCGTGACGGCGAGCACCGCGCACATCAACACCGATGAGAACGGCGCACCCGAGCGCATCGGCGGCATCAAGCTGCTCACGGTCGACACCCCCGACGGCAAGCTCACGCCCGAGCTCATCGCCACGCAGGCCTGGGGTTGGGGCGACGAGCACCGGGCGCAGCCGCTCGCCGTCTCGATCACGCAGTCCACCGAACTCGGCACGCTCTACACGCCCGACGAGATCGGCGCGATCGCCGAGTTCGCCCACGGCAATGGCATGAAGCTGCACGTCGACGGCGCCCGCCTCTCGAACGCCGCAGCCGCGCTCGGCGTGGACTTCCGCGCATTCACGAGCGACGTCGGCGTCGACGTGGTGAGCTTCGGCGGCACCAAGAACGGCCTCATGTTCGGCGAGGCCATCGTGGTGCTGCAGCCGACGGCCGCCGAGGGCCTGCTCTACCTGCGCAAGATGAACATGCAGCTGGCCTCGAAGATGCGCTTCATCTCGGCCCAGCTGATCGCGTTGCTCGAGGGCGACCTGTGGCTGCGCAACGCCCGCAATGCCAACGCCATGGCCGCGCGGCTGCGGTCCTCGATCGAGTCGGGCCTGGCCGACGGCTCCATCCACGGCGTCTCGTTCTCGCATCCCACCCAGGCCAACGGCGTGTTCGCGGTGCTTCCCGACGGCGTGGCCGACCGCCTGCGCGAGCAGTTCCGGTTCTACGACTGGGATGCAGCGAAGAACGAGGTGCGCTGGATGTGCGGCTTCGACACCACCGAGGCCGACATCGACACGTTCGTGACGGCCATCGCGCGGCAGACCGCCGGGGCACGCTGACCGCCCGCCCTCCCTCCCCCTTCCGCCCTGCGCCCAGCGCCCTCCCGAAAAGCGAGGACATTCCGAAAAGCGAGGCGTTTCGACGGGACGCGCCGTCCGGACGGGCGCCGAGGCGGCGCGTCGGCGAAGATCGCCTCGCTTCTCGGTTTCTGAGAAGCCGCGGCATCCGGGAATACTATGCAGACGCATGCGTTGAACCGGGTGGGCCGATGGGGTCCCGGCATCTTGTTCCATCTCGAAAGAAGCTGACATGACCCTCGTGACAGACATCACCTCGCGCAACGCCGACACCGACGCCGCTCTCATCACCCCGCTCGTCGAGCGCTGGAGCCCCCGCGCCTACGACCCCTCCGCCGTCGTCGACACCGCCGTTCTGCGCACCATCCTCGAGGCCGCTCGCTGGGCGCCCTCGGCCAACAACGTGCAGCCCTGGCGCTTCGCCGTCGCCCGCCGCGGCACACCCGAGTTCACGCGCATCCACGACAACCTCATGGGCTTCAACCAGGCGTGGGCCGACTCGGCCGCCGTTCTCATCGTCAACATCGCCGAGACGGCGGATGCCGAGGGAACCCCCCGCCCCTGGGCGCGCTACGACCTCGGCCAGGCCGTCGCCCACATGACCGTGCAGGCGCAGCACGAGGGCCTGCACACCCACCAGATGGGCGGGTTCGACGCTGCCGCACTGCACTCGGTGTTCGGCCTGGAGGACCGCTTCGAGGTCGTCTCGGTGACCGCCCTCGGCGTGCTCGGCGACGTCGACACGCTGCCCGAGGTGCTGCGCGAGCGCGAGGTCGCCCCGCGCACCCGCCTGCCCCTCGCCGACCTGGTCGTCTCGGCCGCCTGAGCCCTCCCGCTCGCAGCATCCCGCGGCCGTCTGCGCAGTTCCCGCCGATCAGCCTGCCGGCTTCACCACGAGCCCGGTGCCACCGCCACGGCGCACCGGCTCAGCCGCCGCCGTCAAGAGGCCACCGGGACCCACCTCGATCGTCGCCGCCGCCCCGATCTCGGCGGCGGAGGTGAGCAGGTCGCCCGAGGGCACGAGCACCTGCCCGTACGGCGCGAGGGCGTCCTGGTACGCGTCGATGAACGCGGGCTCTGCGGGAGTCGTGGCCGCGTTGCGCTGCGAGGCACGCGGAGCAGCGACGGCTTCGGGCAGCGTCATGCCCAGGTCGATGCGATTGATGAGAATCTGCAGCACCGTCGTGATGATCGTCGCGCCTCCCGGCGAGCCGACGACGAACTTCACCGCGCCGTCATCGAGCACGATGGTCGGCGACATCGAGGAGCGCGGCCGCTTTCCCGGCTCGATGCGGTTGGGGTCCGTCGGCGCGTACACCGCGCTGAAGTCGGTCAGCTCGTTGTTCAACAGGAATCCCCGGCCCGGCACGGTCATGCCCGAGCCGCCGGTCTGCTCGATGGTGAGGGTGTAGGCCGCCGCGTTGCCCCACTTGTCGACGACCGACAGGTGGGTCGTCGAGACGTTCTCCGTGTCGGCGCGCTCGTCGACGCCGACGGATGCGCATCCGCTGCCGTCGAGCGCACCGGCGGGCACCGGCCGCGTGGAAGCCGCGGTCGGGTCGATGGTGCAGTCGCGGCTGTCGGCGAAGGGCTGGCTGAGCAGCGTCTGGGTCGGTACGTCGACGAAGGCGGGATCGCCCACGTAGGCGTTGCGATCGGCGAAGGCCCGCGCCGTGGACTCGAGGTAGAGGTGCAGGCTCTGCGCGACATCCGCGGATGAGAGGTCGTGGTTCTCGAGGATGTTGAGCGCCTCACCGACGGTGGTTCCGCCCGATGAGGAGGGCGCCATGCCGTAGACGTCGAGGCCGCGGTAGTCCACGTGCGTCGGAGCCTGGTTGCGCACCGTGTACCCGGCGATGTCGGCCGCCGTCATCGAGCCTGCCGGGGCCGGCAGCGTCGAGGCCGGATCCTTGCGGGGATGCTGCACCACATCAGCGATCTCGCCGGCGAGGGGTCCCGAGTAGAAGGCCTTCGGCCCGCGCAGCGCGATGAGGGCGAGCGTCTTGGCGAGGTCGACGTTGCGGAACGTGGAGCCGACCTTGGGTGCGTCGCCGCCAGGAAGGAACAGCTTCGCGGTGTCGGGGAACGCGGAGAAGCGCTCCTTGTTGTCGAGGGTCTGGTTGCGGAAGGTCTGGTCGACCGGGAAACCCTTCAGCGCCACGAGGATCGAGGGCAGCAGCACGAGCGACAACGGCTTGGTGCCGAAACGACGCAGGGCCATGTCCCAGGTCGCGAGCGTTCCCGGCACGCCGACCGAGACGCCCGACGAGACGAGCTGGGGCGTGAACGGGTACGGCTGGCCGGTGGCCGGGTCGATGAACGCGTTGCTCTGGATGCCGGCCGGCGCGACCTCGCGCCCGTCGATGGTGCTCACCGTTCCCGTCTTCGCCTGGTAGTAGACGAAGTAGCCGCCCCCGCCGACGCCTGCGCTGTAGGGCTCGGTCACGCCGAGCGTCGAGGCCATGGCGACCGCGGCATCGGCCGCGTTGCCGCCGAGCCGCAGCACATCGCGGCCGACCTGGCTGGCAGTGGCATCCACGGACGCGACCGCACCGCCGTACCCCGTCGAGGTGGAGTGGGTGGGGCCGGCAGCGGCATCCGTCGCGGCGCCCACCGTGTGCGCGGATGCGGGGGCGGTGGCACCGAGAACACCCAGCGCCAGGACGGCCGTCGTGACGAGGGCGCCGCGGCGAAGCGCGGAGCGGGGGCGGTTGTCGACGTTGAACATGGTTCCCCCTCGAACTGGGTACGTGATGTGGTCACCGTAGACCCGCCCCTGCCTTCGCGGCAATGGGTCGTGTACCCCGTTCGCCCCGCCGAGGCGCCTCAGCCCTTATCGGCGATGAAGGCCCGCAGGTGCTCGACCACGAACGCGTGGTCCTCGCGCTGCGGCAGGCCCGAGACGCCGACCGCACCGATGACCACGCCGCCCGCGAGTCGCACCGGAACGACACCGCCGTGCGCGGCGTAGGTGGACGGATCGAGCCGTGCCGCCTCCTCGAAGGTCTTGCCGCCGACGCGGAACGACTCGCCGACGGCCATGGACGCGCGCCCGAAGCGCAGGGCCACCCGCGTCTTGCGCTCGAGCCAGTCGTCGTTGTCGGCGCTGGATCCGGGCAGCGCGGAGTGGAAGACGCGCTGCTGCCCGAGCACGATGCCGATCGCGACCGGCATCCCCGCGTCGAGGGCGGCGGCGCGCATGCGCGAACCGAGCGCCCAGGCATCCTCGAGGGTGAAGTCGGTGACGACGAGCTCCGCCTCTTCGGCGAGCAGTTGCTCGTAGTACGTCGTGTCGGTCATGGTCTACCTCTTCCGTCTCAAGTTCGCGGGTGAACCATTTCGTCGCCGTTGATCCGTTACACGTGGGTCAACGGCGAGCAAATGGTTCAGGCGCGGGTGGTGGGCTGGCGTGGGGTGGGGCGGGTTTCGGATGCCGGGGGTGCCGCATCAGGGGCGCAGCAGCACCTTGGTCGCGCGGCGCTCGTCCATGGCCGCGTACGCCTCGGCGGCATCCGCCAGCGGCAGCTCGAGGTCGAACACCCGGCCCGGGTCGATCGCGCCCGAGAGAATGTCGGGCAGCAGCTCTGCCATGTAGCCGCGCACCGGGGCGACGCCGCCGTTGACGCCGACGTTGCGGTTGAACATGGGCCGCACGGGCAACTCGGGGCCGCCATTGGGAGCGCCAACGTAGCCCACCATGCCGCCGGGCCGGGTGGAGCGCAGTGCCTGGTCCATCGACTCCTTCGTGCCGACGCACTCCAGAACGAAGTCCGCTCCGACGCCGCCTTCGCTCAGGGCGCGTACCGCGGCGACGCCCTCGTCGCCGCGCTCCTCGACGATGTCGGTCGCGCCGAACTCTCGGGCCAGCGCCTGCCGGTCGGCGTGCCGCGACATCGCGATGATGCGTGCCGCACCGAGGCGCTTGGATGCGATGATCGCGCACAGCCCGACCGCGCCATCACCCACGACCGCGACGGTCGAACCGGGCGTCACCCCCGCCGACACGGCCGCGTGGTGCCCGGTGCCCATGACATCCGAGAGCGTGAGCAACGACGGGATGAGAGCCTCGTCGGGCTGATCGTCGAGCGGGAAGAGCGTGCCGTCGGCGAGCGGAACGCGCACGCGCTCGCCCTGGCCACCGTCGGCGAAGGCACCGCGCTTGTCGTCCTCGCCCCACCAGCCGCCGTTGAGGCACGAGGTCGAGACGCCGTTTCGGCAGTTCACGCAGATGCCGCAGCACACGTAGAAGGGCGCGATCACGAAGTCGCCGGGGCGCACCTTGTCGACCTCGTCACCGACCTGCTCGACGACGCCGATGAACTCGTGGCCGATGCGGTGCGGATGACGGGTGGGAACGACCCCGCGATAGGGCCACAGGTCCGACCCGCAGACGCAGGCCGCGACCACCCGCACGATCGCATCGAGGCCGGTCGAGAGCTTTGGATCGGCGACCTCTTCGACCCGGATGTCACGTTCGTTGTAGATCAGAGTGGCGAGCATGGGATCGAGCCTAGGCGCTGACCCTGCGCCACCGCCGGTTCAGCTCAGCAGCTTGGCCTTGGCCGCGGTGAACTCGTCATCGCTGAGGATGCCCTGCTGATGCAGTGCGCCGAGCTTCGTCAACTCGGCCACGACATCCGTGCCTCCGGATGCGGCCGGAGCCGGCTGGGTGGCAGCCTGCTGCGCCGCCGCCGCCTGCTGCGCGTACTGCTGCGCCGCGAGCTCCTGCTGTTGCTGCTGGTAGGCCTGCGCCTGGGCGTCTTCCTCGGCGCGGTTCTGCTGCCGGCGCATCATGCCGCCGCTCACAGCGGTGGCCGTTCCGGCCACGACGGCCGTGCGCGCCGCGAGCCCGAGCAATCCGGGGCGTCCGATCCTCCTGATGAATGGCATGTCAGCTCTCCTCGCCGATCTCCTCAAGCAGTGCGTTCACGGCGGGTGCCGGGATGCGTTCCGTCGCCAACACGACGCCGCCCGAGGCCGCGAGGCGCGAGGCGAGGTCTTTGGCCCAGAGCAGCTCGACGGCGACGACGGCGGCCGAACCTCCGAGGGGCACGGCATCCGCGAGTTCCTCGAGGTCGTCCTGGCCGACCAGGCCACTCGCCGGAACGGAGAAGGCCTCGACGTCGAATTCGCCGCCGAGGTCTTCGAGTTCGACCACGGTCAGGCCGCCGTCTTCTTCGTGTGTCAGGATCACCAGGTCGAGCAGGCGCACCGTTTCGTCATCGATCAGGCGGGCCAGTTCTGCGAAGGTCGCGTCATCGGGCCGCGAACCCTCGAATCCGACGACGTACAACTCGACGGGACCGTACTCGAACTGCGCCATGAGCCCTCCTCGGCTTGCCTCTTCGCACGCTAACACACCGATGTGAGCATCCGTCAGCGAGTTCCGTCCGGCGTCGCTGCCGAAACGGTCAGCGCGCTTTGCGCCACGAAGACGCCCTCTGCGCCAGTTGTTCTGGCGCAGAGGGCGTCGAAGTGGCGCAACGGATGCGAAGGCGATGCGCGGTCACGGAGGCGTCAGCGCGCGGCCTCCGTGAGCGCCTCGGCTCGAGCGACGGTCAGCGCGTCACCCTCGGGATCCAGGCCGACGATGACCGTGTCGCCGTCGCGGATGTCGCCACTCAGCAGGGCGCGGGCGAGCCGGTCGTCGATCTGCGTCTGCATGAGCCGCCGAAGCGGCCGGGCTCCGTAGATCGGGTCGTAGCCGCGCTCCGCGAGCCAGGCCCGCGCATCCGGGGTCACGCCCACCTCCAGCCGGCGCTCGTGCAAGCGCCGCGACAGCCGGTCGATGTAGAGGTTCACGATCTCGGCCAGCTCTTCACTGGTCAGGGCCGAGAACACCACGATGTCATCGAGACGGTTGACGAACTCGGGCTTGAACGCCTGGCGCACCATCTGCTGCACCGCGTTCTCCTTCTCCTCCCACGAGAGGGTCGGGTCGATGAGCACCTGCGAGCCGAGGTTCGACGTGAGGATGAGGATGGTGTTGCGGAAGTCGACCGTTCGACCCTGTCCGTCGGTGAGGCGGCCGTCGTCGAGCACCTGCAGCAGGATGTCGAAGACCTCGGGGTGCGCCTTCTCGACCTCGTCGAACAGGATCACCGAGTACGGGCGACGGCGCACCGCCTCGGTCAGCTGCCCGCCCTGCTCGTAGCCGATGTAGCCGGGAGGGGCACCGACCAGTCGCGACACGGAGTGCTTCTCGCCGTATTCCGACATGTCGATGCGCACCATGGCGTGCTCGTCGTCGAAGAGGAACTCGGCGAGCGCCTTCGCGAGCTCGGTCTTGCCGACACCCGTCGGCCCCAGGAAGAGGAAGGATCCCGTGGGTCGGTTGGCATCGGAGATGCCCGCCCGTGCGCGGCGCACGGCATCGGAGACGGCGCGCACGGCGGGGCGCTGACCGATGATGCGGCGACCGAGCTCGCTCTCGAGGTGCAGCAGCTTCTCGGTCTCGCCCTGCAGCAGGCGCCCGACGGGAATGCCGGTCCAGGCCGCGATGACGGCGGCGATGTCTTCTTCGGTGACCTGCTCGTTCACCATGCGCGGCTCCTGCGGAGCGGACTCGGCCTTCTCGGCCTCGGCGAGGTCGCGCTGCAGTTGCGCGATGGTCTCGTACTCCAGCTTCGACGCCTTGGCGTAGTTCGCCTCGCGCATGGCGCGATCGCGCTCGGTGACCGCCTCGTCGAGCTTCTTCTTCAGCTCGCCGACGCGGTTGAGGCCCATGCGCTCGCGCTCCCACCGGGCCTCGAGCTCGGCGAGTTCGCGCTCGTGCTCGACTAGGTCCTCACGCAGCTTGGCGAGCCGCTCCTTGGAGGCGTCGTCCTTCTCCTTCTTCAGGGCGAGCTCCTCCAGCCGCATGCGGTCGACCTGGCGCTTGAGCTGGTCGATTTCGACGGGCGAGGAGTCGATCTCCATCTTCAGCCGGCTCATCGCCTCGTCGATCAGGTCGATGGCCTTGTCGGGCAGCTGGCGGGCCGAGATGTAGCGGTTCGAGAGCATGGCGGCGGCCACGAGCGCGGCATCCGAGATCGTGACGCCGTGATGCGCCTCGTAGCGGCCCTTGAGTCCGCGCAGGATGGCGACGGTGTCTTCGACCGACGGCTCACCCACGTACACCTGCTGGAAGCGGCGCTCGAGCGCGGCATCCTTCTCGATGTACTCGCGATACTCGTCGAGGGTCGTGGCGCCGATGAGGCGCAGCTCGCCGCGGGCGAGCATGGGCTTCAGCATGTTGGATGCCGCGACCGAGCCCTCGCCGCCGCCGGCGCCCATCAGCAGATGCAGCTCGTCGACGAAGGTGATGATCTGGCCCTCGGCCTCGTTGATCTCCTTCAGAACGCTCTTGAGGCGTTCCTCGAACTGACCGCGGTACATCGCTCCGGCGACGAGGGCTGAGATGTCGAGCGAGACGAGCTTCTTGTTCTTGAGCGACTCGGCCACGTCTCCCGCGACGATGCGCTGGGCGAGGCCCTCGACGACCGCCGTCTTGCCGACGCCGGGCTCGCCGATGAGCACGGGGTTGTTCTTGGTGCGGCGGGTCAGCACCTGGCTGACGCGCCGGATCTCGGCGTCGCGGCCGATCACGGGATCGAGCTTGCCGGCCTTGGCCAGCTCGGTGAGGTCGAGTCCGTACTGTTCGAGCGCCGACTTCTGCTCCTCCTGCGAGCTGGGCGCTCCCTGCATGTTCGCCACAAGCAGTCCTTCCTAAGTTGAGTCTGCTTAACTCAACTTTAGCGAACGCACCGCTATTCCGCCATGGGCGGAATCGGACTCCGCCCCGAAGGCAGACGGATGCGGGCTAGAAGCTGCCGATGCCCTTGCCGATCATGACGACGCCGATCACGAGCAGCAGAACGGCCATCACGGTGGCGTTGTTCGCCACGAGCCAGGCGCGCAGGCTCTCGAGCGGGGCCGCCATGCGCGAGGAGGCGGCCAGGTAGGCGATCACGGGGGCGGCGACGGAGATCGCGGCGATGACGACGAAGATGATCGTCACGACCACCACCGCGCCGATGTCGAGGCCCGCGGTTCCGATGGCGACGCCGGCGCCCACGGCCATGATCAGGTTCTTGGGGTTCGCCGCCGAGAGGATGATGCCGAGCACGAAGGCGCGCACGGCCGTCATGGAGTCGATCGCGCTCATCCACTTCGGCAGTGCCGCCGCCTCGCCGGCCTTCGGGCGTCCCGTCCACTGCCGCCAAGCGAGGAAGAGCAGGCCGAGACCCAGCAGAATCTTGATGACACCCGACACCGGCTTGGAGGCATCCGGGTCGCTGGCGGGAATGATCGAGGCGAGCAGCTCGAACACGACGACGGCCACGATGATGCCGAGCACCCATCCGAGAAGAAAGCCGACGCTGGTTCCCCTGGCCTTCGGCGAGAGCAGCATGAGGATGGCCGCGATGATCGGAATCGGGCTGATCGCGATTCCCAGCGCGAGCGGAAGAACCTCGCCGATGACACTGCCCATGCTCTCGTTCTCCTCGATGGATGAAGCGACGAATGCCACGGATGCGACGCCATGCGTCGTTCCGGCCCTTGTTGGCCGAGACTAGCTGGTGCCAGAGTGAAAGGCGAGAGGTGCTCGGCCGTCGTGCCGGCACCGGAAGGGAGCGTTCCCGGTGCCTGAGAGATCCCTCAGCGAGATCGCCGCAGAGGCGTACATCTACTACTACCCGCTCGTGACGAACCTCGGCCAGGTCCGCCGGTTCGTGCGGGAGGGCGTCGGCCATGTGCCGGCAACGGCATACAACGTGTTCGCTCACGCCCGCCACCTCGCAACCGACCGTGACACCTTCGTCGCCGTCAACAACGACACCCTCTACTCGGTGGCGCAGTGCGACCTCTCGACGGGACCGATCGTGCTGAGCGTGCCCGCCGTCCCGGAGCGGTACTACGTGCTGCAGTTCGTCGATGCGTGGACGGATGACTTCGCCTACGTCGGCGCGCGCGCCACGGGCCCCGATGCCGGTACCTACCTCATCGTTCCCTCGGGCTACGAAGGCGAGGTGCCCGACGGCATGACGCGGATCACGGCGCCCACCGACGTCTTCACGATCGTCGGCCGGTTCGCCTGCGACGGCCCGCATGATCTCGGGGCGGTCCACACCCTGCAGGATTCCCTCGAGCTGTCCACGCTCTGGGAGGCCGTCGCCCCGGCCGAAGGCGTGGCGGACGTCGCCGACGTACCGGAGGAGCTGCTGTTCTGGGAGCAGGCTCGAGCGTACTCACTGGCCTACCCGCCGTCCGAGGCAGACCAGCACGGGCAGGACAGCTTCGCAGCGCTCGGCGTCACCTCCGTCCTCTCGCCCTACCTCGAGGCATCCGCAGACCTGCGCGAGACGCTCGAGCAGGGCGAGCGCTCGGGCGAGGAGAAGCTCGACTACTTCAGTCACCACAGCGATGCGCCGGCGAGCAACGGCTGGACGGCCGACGTGCACGGATTCGACTTCAATGTCTCCTACTTCGAGATCGGAACGATCAACAGCCCGCAGTGGCAGATCGCCGAGCCCGCGAAGCGCCTGCTGACCCGCGCCCTCGCCGCGCGCCTCGGGCTGTGGGGCAACCACGGGTACGAGGCCGTGTATGCCAGCACGTTCACGGATGCCGTCGGCCGCCCCCTCGACGGAAGCGCCGCCTACGAGATCCGGGTGACGAACGACCCCCCAGTGCGCGCGTTCTGGTCGATCACCCTCTACGACGTGCCGGGCTCACACCTCGTGCCGAACCCGGTCAACCGGTACTCGATCGGTGACCGCACCCCTGGACTGGTGCGCGACGCCGACGGGGCACTGGCCATCACCATCGGGCACGCAGATCCCTCGGACGCCGACGCGCGGGCGAACTGGCTGCCGGCACCGGAGGGTCCGTTCCGGCTCATGATGCGGCTCTACTGGCCCGACGAGCCCATCCTCGACGGCACCTACGCGTTCCCGCCCATCAAACGGGTCGGGAATGACTCGACCGCCATCGACGCTGAGAATGCCTGAAGATCCATACAGGAAGGTGACCGCATGCCCTTGACCGGTGAGTACGAGCGCGGGAAGTCCGAGTGGGCCTGGAAGCAGGCCGAGGAATTCGAGGCGACGAACGGAGAGCGGGCGAACACGCTGCGCGGTCGACCGATCATCGTGATGACCTCGCGGGGAGCCAAGTCGGGCAAGCTGCGTAAGACTCCGCTCATGCGCGTGGAGCACGACGGAACCTACGCCGTGGTGGCCTCGAAGGGCGGCGCGCCCTCGCATCCGACCTGGTATCACAACCTCGTCGCGGATGCCCACGTCGAACTGCAGGACGGCGCCGAGAAGCACGACTACACCGCGCATCGGGCCGTCGGCGAAGAGCGGGAGACCTGGTGGGCACGGGCCTGCGCGACCTGGCCCGACTACGCGAACTACCAGAAGAAGACCGACCGGCAGATTCCCGTGTTCGTGCTCGAGCGGCGCGACGAGAGCGTGTCGGACCAGAGCTGAAGGCGCGAGGCTACACGCCCCCGAGCGTCTCGAGGGCGGTCACGAGCGCACCCTGCAACCAGCCGAGCCAGTCGTAGAGCGGCAGCAGCGTGAGCACCTCGTCGTCGGGTTCGATCTCGGTGTCATCGCTCTCGATACCCAGCCGGTCGGCGAGCACGATGCGCAGATCGGTGAGGTGGGTCAGCCACTGCCACACCTCATCGGCCGCGAGCTCGACCTCGACGAGGTCGCCCTCGCCGAACTCGCCGGCCTCCGCGGCCGCTCGCACCGCCTGCGCCGCGTGCACCTTGCCCTCGGCGAGCCCGGCCCGCTCGAAGCGCTCGAACTCCGCGGCAGCGGCCACGTCATCCCGATAGGCGGGCGGAAAGAGCCGGGCGAACGCGCTGTCGTCGACCGCGTCGCTGAGAAGCGCCTCGACCTGCCCGGAGAGGTCGGCCAGCACCTCGGCCTCGTCGGGCTCGAAGTCGATCGCGACCCGGCCGGCCTCCGTCACCTTGACCGCCGTCATGCGTCGGCCTTCGCAACGGATGCCTGCAGGCCGTAACCGTGCATGGCGGTGACGTGCCGTTCCATCTGCTCCCGATTGCCGGTCGCCACGACCGCCTTCCCCTCGTTGTGCACGAGCAGCATGAGGCGCTCGGCCTCCGCGACGGGGTACCCGAAGTAG
Source organism: Rathayibacter sp. YIM 133350 (assembly GCF_037404875.1). Classification (NCBI taxonomy): domain Bacteria; kingdom Bacillati; phylum Actinomycetota; class Actinomycetes; order Micrococcales; family Microbacteriaceae; genus Rathayibacter; species Rathayibacter sp. YIM 133350. The sequence continues at coordinate 110,979 of NZ_JBBELO010000034.1, read as the reverse complement.
CTGCGGAAGACGAAGGCAACGTAGTTCATCAGGTTGACCGGATCATTCCAGACGATCGTCACCCACGGCGTATCCAGCGCCGAGCGCAGCTCGGTCTCGTGGCGTTCCAGCGTCTCGGGCATCACCCCAGCGTCGCACGATCCGCGCTCTCATGCACGCCGCGTTCACTCACCGTGCAGCGCACCCCGCTAGCCTGCCGCCGTGGTGATTCCGAGCACTGTCATACGGCCGCGCCTGGCCGGCCCGGTCGGCGTGAGCGGACTGCTGCGCTCCCGTCGCGCTCCTCGGGGCATTCGTGCTGCTGCACCTGAGCGTGTTCGCTGCGCTGGGTGCCGTGATGCTGCGCGGAGAGGTGCTCGGCGACCTTCCGCTCTACCGGCACTGGGCCCTCGGTGCGCTTCACGGCGGCTGGTGGCCCGCCATCGACATGCCGTGGGTGTATCCCGTCGGCGCGCTCGTTCCCATCGTGCTGCCCGCGGTGCTCGGCGGTGCCGCGTACCAGTTCGTCTGGTTGCTCCTGCTCACCCTGACGAACGGGATCGCGCTCTGGGTGCTCACCGACGGCGGGCGGCGGCGAAGCGCCTACCCGGCCGCCTGGTGGTGGCTGGCGATCACGCTCGTCCTGAGTCCGGTGGCGATGCTGCGGCTGGAAGGCTTCACCGCCCCGCTCGTCATCATGGCGCTCGCGGTGATGGCGCGGCGACCTCGCGTCGCCGCGGCGCTGCTGAGCATCGCCACCTGGGTCAAGGTGTGGCCGGCCGCCGTGCTGCTGGCGGCCGTCGTGGCCTCGCCGCGGCGCCGCACGCTCGCCGTCACCGCCGCCGTGACGAGTGCCCTCGTCATCGCAGCGGCGATGCTGTTCGGCGGATTCTGGCATCTCGACAGCTTCCTCACCATGCAGGGCCAGCGCAACCTGCAGCTCGAATCACCGCTCGCCACGCCCCTGCTCTGGATGGCGATCGCCGGCGTTCCGGGAGCGCGTGTCTACCAGAACTGGGCGCTGCAGACGCGGGAGGTGACCGGACCGGGGGGTGCGTGGCTGGCCGAGTTCAGCGGAGCGCTCATGTTGCTCACCGTTCTCGCCGTCGCCGCCCTGCTGGCGTGGGTGCGGTGGCGCTCCTCGGTCGCCGGTGTACGGCACGATTCGCACCTGCTCGTGCTCGGCTCCCTCGGCATCTGCGCGGCCTTCATCGTGACCAACAAGGTCGGCTCGCCGCAGTACATGCTGTGGCTCGTGCCGATCGTCGTCGCGGGGGTCGCGTCGGGCGGATGGCGCCTCTGGCGCACGCCGCTGATACTGCTGAGCGCGGTGGCGGTGGCGACGACGCTCGTCTTCCCCCTGTTCTACCTGCAGCTGATCGACCTGAACCCGTGGGTGGCCGGGGTGCTGGGGGCGCGCAACCTGCTGCTCGTCGTGCTGCTCGGCTGGGCCGTGCGCGAGCTCTGGCGCACCGGCATCAGCGCGAGTGCTCTCGCGTCTGCCGCATCTCCTGCGGTACCCGCGGCGGAAAGACCCAGGCCACGAGCACGACCGAGATGATCATGAGCAGGAACCACGAGATCAGCTTCGAGGCCGAAACGGGCTCCCATCCGCCGACCTGGCTGGGATAGAGCCACGCGCCCGCCCAGGTGGCGATGTTCTCGGCGAGCCAGATGAAGATCGCGACAAGCGCGAAGGCGAGAAGCAGCGGCATCCGGAACACCCGCCGCCACACACGGAAGTGCAATCCGGTGCGCCACCAAGCGACGCCGACGGCGGCCAGCAAGAGCCAGCGCAGGTCCCAGATGTAGTGATGCGTGAAGAAGTTCGCGTAGATGGCGGCTGCGATGATCGCGGTGATCCAGCGTCGCGGGTAGCGGGTGAAGCGCAGGTCGAACAGGCGGTACACCCTCACCATGTAGGAGCCGACGGCCGCGTACATGAAGCCCGAGAACAGCGGAACCCCGGCGATGCGCAGCACTCCGTCGGCGTCGTACGACCAGGAGCCGACGTCGGTCTTGAAAAGCTCCATGACCGTTCCCGTGATGTGGAACAGCACGATGACCCAGAGCTCCCGCCCCGATTCCAAGCGGGTTGCGACCATGATCGCCTGGATCAGCACGGCGGCGATGGTGAGGGCGTCATTGCGGGCGAGCGCGGCATCGTCGGGCCACCACAGGCGGGCGGCGACGATGACGACGAGCAGGCTGGCTCCGAAGATGCAGGCCCACGCCTGCTTTGCGCCGAACACGAGGAACTCGATGAGGCCGGCGCGCACTCCCCGCTCGGCGGCGTCGGCAAGCAGCCGGTGTGCGGCATCGTCGATGAGCCGCTCGACGCGGGTGAGCTCGCGGCTCATCGGCGGCGTGAGGCGGTCACCGTGAACGTGGGGTTGCGGGCGATCTGCCGCGTGGGGCCGACGAGCCGTTCGAGCGCCGACCGGTAGCGCAGGTGGCTGTTCCAGACCGTCCAGAGCTCGCCGCCCGGGGCGAGCACCCGGCCGGCGTCGGCGAAGAGCTTGAGGGCGATGCCCGCGTGCACGGTCGCGCCGATGTGAAAGGGCGGGTTCAGCGCGATGAAGCGGGCGCTGCCGTCAGGCTGGGAGGTGAGGGCGTCGTCGCGCACGACCGTGACCCGATCGGCGACGCCGTTGGCCGCGACCGTTGCCCGGGCGGATGCGACGGCCGCTGCCGACTGGTCGGTGGCCAGCACCGCGATGTGGGGTCGACGACGCGCCAGCGCGGTGGCGATGACCCCGGTGCCGCAGCCGAGGTCGATGGCCGCGTCGGCATCCGTCATCGCATCATCGATGTGCGCGAGCAGCAGCCGGGTGCCGATGTCGACGGATGCGCCGGCGAAGGCAGCACCATGGGCGACGACCTCGAGGTCCAGGGTCTCGACGTGCACCCGTTTGGGCCACGACGAGTGGGTGGATCGGGGACCGCGTGCGATGAGCACACGCGCCTTCTGCCGCGCGAGCGTCACGTCGATGCGGGCGAAGTGCGCGGCCAGCACGTCGTTCATGGCGGTGGTCATGTGCTTGAGCATGCCGCCCGCGACGACGACGACCTCCGGATGCGCGAAGGCAGCGACCTGCTGCGCGATCTCGTCGAGCGCATCCAGCCCGCGCGGAAGGCGGAGCAGCACGACCCGGGCTCCCGTGAGCAGGTCGGAGCCGAGCTCGGGAACGGAGCGGTAGCTCGAAGTCAGGCCGAGGTGCTCTGCATTGGCGGCGAGGGCGCGTTCGCCGGAGAGGGCGTCCTGGTGGGTGCGCACGCCGGTCGCGCCGTGCAGGGCCGCGGCGCCGAGGGTGAGGGCGCCGTAGCCGTCGTTCACGATGGCGAGCGCGTTCGGCTCCTGAGCGGCGAGGAGGTCCGCTGCCTCGTCGAGGATCAGGCGGTCTGCGGCATCCGCGGCGAAGAGGTTGGGCGCCTCAACGTCGGGCCGGCGGCGCAGCTCTGCGAAGTCGAACCCCATCGCAACAGGCTAGTGGCAGTGCCGTGGATGTTCCCTGAGCCTGTCGAAGGGAAAGTCGCGCAGGCTGGAACCGGCCCTTCGACAAGCTCAGGGACCGGGCACTCGCAGGCACCTCACCACGCTGGAACCGGCCCTTCGACACGCTCAGGGACCGGACTCTCGCAGGCACGTCACCACACTGCAACCGGCCCTTCGACACGCTCAGGGACCGGGCTTTCGCAGGCACGTCACCACTGTTCCCTGAGCCTGTCGAAGGGAAGTCGCGCAGGCTGGAACCGGCCCTTCGACAAGCTCAGGGACCGAGCTTTCGCAGGCACGTCACCACGCTGGAACCGGCCCTTCGACAAGCTCAGGGACCGGACTCTCGCAGGCACGTCACCACGCTGTTCCCTGAGCCTGTCGAAGGGAAAGCCGCGCAGGCTGGAACCGCGCCGGCCCTACGCCTTGTCGAGCGGACGCCAGACCACGAGCTGGTTCGAGCGACGCACGCGCGTTCCCGCCTTCAGCGTCACCACCTCGCCCTCCGAGCCGGCCGCGAAGATGCGCCGCCCCGGGCGGTTCAGCAGCTCGTCGGCGAGCGCCGCCTCGAGCTCCCGCACACGAGTGCCGAGGGCGGAGACCTGGTTCTCGAGCTCCAGGATGCGCCGGATGCCCTCCAGGCTCACGCCCTCGGTGCCGAGCCGCGCGATCTCGCGCAGCTGAACCACATCGCGCATCGAGTAGCGGCGCGACTTTCCCGCCGTGCGCTGCGGCGAGACGAGGCCGAGCCGGTCGTACTGACGCAGGGTCTGCGGGTGCATTCCCGCGAGTTCCGCCGCGACGGAGATCACGAAGAGCGGGCTGTGCTCATCCATTCGTGTTCCCTCCGTGCGTCTCGCGTGCGGATCCCGCATCCGGTGTCTTGATGTTGGCAGGAGATCGGGCGGTGTGCAGGATGCGACGCGGTGCATCAATCCTGCAGATCGCCCGATCTCCTCTCGAACGTGCCGGGGCTACCCGCGGGCCTTCGCCAGCAGGTCGGCACGCGGGTTCTCGTCGGGCAGCGCACGTTGCAGCGCCTCGAGCGCCTGCTCGGCCTCCTTGGAGAGATGCGAGGGAACCGCGACCTGCACGACGGCGAGCAGGTCGCCCGTGCCCTTCGCGGTCTTCACACCGCGGCCCTTGACGCGCAGCACACGCCCGCTCGGGGTGCCGGGCTGCACGCGCAGCTTGACCGTCTCGCCCCCGAGGGTGGGTACCTCGATGGTCGCCCCGAGCGCCGCTTCGGCGAAGGTCACCGGAACATTGACGCGCAGGTTGAGCCCGTCGCGCTCGAAGACCGGATGCTTGCGCACGGTCACCGTGAGGATGAGGTCGCCCGCAGCACCGCCGTCGGGCGAGGGCTGCCCCTTGCCGCGCAAGCGGATCTTCTGCCCGTCGGCGACACCCGGCGGGATGCGCACCTTCGTCTCGCGGCCATCCGTCAGCGTGAGCGTGATCGTCTCGCCGCGCACCGCCGTCAGGAAGTCCAGAGTGGTGGATGCCACGATGTCGTTGCCCGGCGTCGGTCCACCGAAGCCCCGGTAGCCGCCCGTCGTCTGGCCGAACCGGCCGTTGCCGAACAGTCCGCCGAAGAGGTCGTCGTAGTCGCCGCCCTGCTGGAAGGTGTACTGCTGGCCGCGCCCGCCCGCACCTCCGCCGAACATGCCGCCGAAGACGTCTTCGAAGCCGCCCGCGCCGCCGGGGCCGGCTGCAGTGAAGCGCGCTCCACCGCCCATCGCCCGGACCGCGTCGTACTCCTTGCGCTGCTCCTCGTCGGAGAGCACCGAGTACGCCTCGCTGATCTCCTTGAAGCGCGCCTCGGCGGCGGTATCACCCGGATTGGAGTCCGGGTGATACTGCCGTGCGAGCTTGCGGTAGACCTTCTTGAGCTCAGCCGGCGTGACGTCCTTATCGACACCGAGGACCTTGTAGAAGTCCTTGTCGAACCAGTCTTGACTGGCCATGGGTCTCCTTACCGGCCCATCGAGCCGGAGTGATCGATGGTCATGCTGCTATTCGGCCGGCACCTTGACGACGACCTTGGCGGCCCGCAGCATGTGCGATCCCAGGTAGTAGCCGGTCTCCACGACGTCGGCGACGACCTCGCTGTCCACAGCGGGGTCCGGCTGCTGGAAGATCGCCTCGTGCATCGTCGGGTCGAACAGGTCGCCGACGGCGCCGAACGGTGTCAATCCGAGTCGCTCGACAGAGGCCCGCAGCTTGGAGGCGATCGTGGGGAACGCCCCCTCGCCCTGCAGGTCGCCGTGCTTGTCGGCCCGGTCGAGGTCATCGAGAACCGGCAGCAGAACCTTCACGACCTCGCCCATCGCGCGCTCGCGCTCGATTTCGCGGTTGGCGTCGGTGCGCTTGCGGTAGTTCGCGTACTCGGCGGTGACCCGCTTGAGGTCGTTCAGGTGCTGCGAGGCCAGCTCCTCGACGCTCGTCTGGCCCGAGAGGAAGCTCAGGTCGGCGTCGGTGAAGCTCGTCTCGACATCGGGACCCTCGAGGGGCTCCGAGGGAACACCGCCCACGGAATCCCCGTCGCCGGCGGGCGCCGAGGGGGCGGACTCGCCGCCCTCGGCCCCAGCCGTCTCGCCCTCTGCGGGGCGCACCTTTCCCGTCTCGGGATCGATGCGGCGCTTGTCTCGGATGACGGGCTCTTCGCCCTCACGCTCGTCGGCCATGATTACTTCGCCTGCTCCTCGTCGTCCACGACCTCGGCGTCGACCACGTCCTCATCGGATGCGGTCTCGCCAGCCGGCTGCTCGCCCGCGGCATCGGCGGATGCGGCATCCGCCTGGCTCTGCGAGTAGATCGCCTCGCCGAGCTTGCCCTGCGACTGGTTGAGCTTGTCGAACGCGGTCTTCACGGCCTCGTCGTCGTCGCCGGCAAGGGCGCTCTTCAGGCCGTCGACGTCTCCCTGCACCTCGCTCTTGACGTCGGCGGGCAGCTTCTCGTCGTTCTCGCGGATGAGCTTCTCGATCGAGTAGACGAGCTGCTCGGCGGAGTTGCGGGTCTCAGCCGACTCGCGGCGGCGCTTGTCTTCCGCCGCGTTCTCCTCGGCCTCGCGCACCATGCGCTCGATGTCCTCCTTGGGCAGCGAGGAGCCACCCGTGATGGTCATCGACTGCTCCTTGCCGGTGCCCTTGTCCTTCGCGGACACGTGGACGATGCCGTTGGCGTCGATGTCGAAGGTCACCTCGACCTGCGGGATGCCGCGGGGTGCGGGGGCGATTCCGGTGAGCTCGAAGGTGCCGAGCGGCTTGTTGTCGCGGGTGAACTCGCGCTCGCCCTGGAAGACCTGGATGGCGACCGAGGGCTGGTTGTCGTCGGCCGTCGTGAAGGTCTCGCTGCGCTTGGTCGGGATGGCCGTGTTGCGCTCGATGAGCTTGGTCATGATGCCGCCCTTGGTCTCGATGCCGAGGCTCAGGGGGGTGACGTCGATGAGCAGAACGTCCTTGCGCTCGCCCTTCAGCACGCCGGCCTGCAGGGCGGCGCCGACGGCGACGACCTCATCGGGGTTGACGCCCTTGTTGGGCTCCTGACCGGTCTCCTGCTTGACGAGCTCCGAGACGGCGGGCATACGGGTCGATCCGCCGACGAGCACGACGTGCGCGATGTCGGAGACCTTGATGCCGGCCTCCTTGATCACGTCCTGGAACGGCTTCTTCGTGCGGTCGAGCAGGTCGCTCGTCATATTCTCGAACTGGGCGCGGGTCAGGGTCTCGTCGAGGTTCGCCGGGCCGTTCTCGGTCAGCGAGAGGTAGGGCAGCTGGATGCTCGTCGACATCTGCGACGAGAGCTCCTTCTTGGCCTGCTCCGCGGCCTCCTTCAGGCGCTGGCGCGCGATCTTGTCGTTCGAGACGTCGACGCCGGTGCTGTCCTTGAAGCGCTTGACGAGCCAGTCCACGACGCGCTGGTCCCAGTCATCTCCACCGAGACGGTTGTCGCCGGCGGTGGCGCGCACCTGGATGGTCGAGAAGTCGTCGTCCTTGCCCACCTCGAGCAGCGAGACGTCGAAGGTTCCGCCACCGAGGTCGAAGACGAGGATGAGCTCGTCCTCCTTGCCCTTGTCGAGGCCGTAGGCCAGGGCAGCGGCCGTCGGCTCGTTGATGATGCGCAGCACGTTCAGGCCAGCGATCTCGCCGGCCTCCTTCGTCGCCTGGCGCTCGGCGTCGTTGAAGTACGCGGGAACGGTGATGACGGCATCCGTCACGGTGTCGCCGAGGTACTGCTCGGCGTCGCGCTTGAGCTTGGAGAGGATGCGTGCCGAGATCTCCTGCGGCGTGTACTTCTTGCCGTCGATGTCGGTCTTCCAGTCGGTGCCCATGTGGCGCTTGACGCTGGAGATCGTGCGGTCGACGTTGGTCACGGCCTGGCGCTTCGCGGTCTCGCCGACGAGCACCTCGCCGTCCTTGGTGTAGGCCACCACCGAAGGGGTGGTGCGGAAGCCCTCGGCGTTCGCGATGACCTTGGGCTCGCCGCCCTCCAGAACGCTGACGACCGAGTTGGTGGTTCCGAGGTCGATTCCTACTGCACGTGACATGGTGTGTTATCTCCTTCTGCCGGCGCGAACGGATGCCGCGACGGCGGGTGGCTCGCCCATTCTGGGCCGCAGCCGAAGCCTGTACACCCGGTACAACGCAGAACCGGATGAATTTATGTCAAGAGTTGAGCCTTGACGACTCAAGTGTGTCAGGTGCCGACGGCCCTGTCAACCCGACTTGAGCCACCCTGACTCAAGTTGCGCGCACGCCCTTTCACGGCCGCTGAACCGGGCGGAAACGGCACCGCCATGGGAGCATCGGGGCATGCAGGAACGCACGCGTGGGCGGGTCGTCGTCGTCGGCTCCGTCAACATCGACCTCGTCGTCGGCGTCGAGGCGATCGTGGCCCCGGGCCAGACCGTCATCGGCGGCGATCTCTCGCGCCTGCACGGCGGCAAGGGCGCCAATCAGGCCGTCGCTGCGGCGCGAGCGGGAGCGCAGACCGTGCTGATCGCGCGGGTCGGCGACGACGAGTTCGCCGATGCGGCCCTCGAGAACCTGCGCGGCGAGGGCGTCGACACCGCGTTCGTTCGCCGCAGCAGCTCCCAGTCGACGGGCGTCGCCCTCATCCAAGTCGCGGACGGCGGCGAGAACGCGATCGTCGTCGCGTCGGGAGCCAACGGCGACCTCTCACGCTCCGACGTCGATGACGCGTTCGCGGCCATCGAGGGCGAGGCCGTCGTGGTGCTCGGATTCGAGACTCCGCTCGAGGTCGCCGAGCATGCGGCCGGCGCGGCTCGCGCACGCGGTTGGCGGGTTCTTCTGAATCCCGCACCCGCGCGCATCCTCCCAGCGACCCTGCTGGCCGACGTCGACGTGATCCTGCCGAACGAGCACGAGATCACCCGGCTCGGCTTCGACTCCCCCGCCGACCTGATCGAGGCGGGCATCCCCACGATCGTCGAGACCCGGGGAGCCGACGGCGTGCGCGTGCACACGGCATCCGGCAGCCGGCATGTGCCCGCAGTGCGGGTCACGGCGATCGACACGACCGGAGCCGGAGACGCATTCGTCGGTTCGCTCGCGGCAGCCCTCGCCGAGGGAGACGACCTGGATGCGGCCATCGTGCGGGCCGTGCGGGCCGGCGCCGAGGTCACCACCCGCATCGGCGCGCGCTGAAGCCTTGCGGTCGGGGGACCCTCCGGCGCTATGCTGACGGAAACGGGAGCGCCACGGGCTCCCACGGGATGAGAGGGGTGATGATCATGGCTGTCGTTGTCGCACGCCTTCTCGACCTCCCATCCCCCGAGGTCGCCGTCTAAAAGCCCCTCAGGCATCGGTGACCTCCTCTCCGGAAGAATCACCGTGCAGAAGCTCACCGCGTCGTTCGACGCATCCGTCGGCATGCCGACATCATCCCTTCCCTCTCCTTTCGTGCCGCCTCTTCTCGAGCCCGGCGAGAACCAGCGCTGGTCGACGTGGCCGGCGACGAGTCCCACCCAGCGCGGCCCGCTGCCGCATCCGTCGTGGCTGGTGACGGCCGCCGCCGCATTCGACACCGAACTCGGTGCCGTCAAGAGCGGCAAGGAAGCCGACGTGCACCTCATCGAGCGGGCCGTTCCCGGCGACCCATCGGCCTCCTGCGTTCTCGCGGCCAAGCGCTACCGCGGCCTCGAAATCAGCGACTTCCACCGTTCGGCGCAGTACCAAGAGGGTCGGCGGATGCGGAACACGCGTGACGGCCGTGCGGTCGCCCGCGGATCCAGCTACGGCCGCTCCGTGGCGGCCGGCCGCTGGGCGCTGGCCGAGTTCGAGGCGCTTCGCCGGGCGTACGAGGCCGGGGTTCCGGTTCCCTACCCGGTTCAGGTCTCGGGCACAGAGGTGCTCATGGAGTTCATCGGCGACCCGCCCGCGGCCGCTCCGCGCCTGGCTCAGGTCCGTTCGACTCCGGCGGAGCTCGACGGCCTCTTCACTCAGGTGTTCGAGATCATGCGCTCGTTCGCCCGTGCGGGCTTGGCCCACGGCGACCTGTCGGCGTACAACCTGCTCGTGCACCACGGGCGGGTCGTCGTGATCGACCTTCCGCAACTCGTCGACGTGGCTGCCAACCCGAATGGCGTCGACTTCCTGCACCGCGACGTCGTGAACGTGTGCACCTGGTTCACCCGACGAGGCCTGGAGCGCGATGCAGAGTCGTTCTTTGCCGAGCTCGTCGCCGAACTGTGGTGAGCTCCTCGATCACACCCGCCGGCGGCGGCCGAGAAGCGCGAGCGTTCCAAGCACCACGGCGACCGTGGCGAGCAGCAGCGCCCGCCCGGCATCCGTGCCCGTCGCGGCGAGCCCGGATGCGGTCGCCGTCGGCGCCTGCGTCGGCGTGGGCGTCGGCGGGAGTGCCGTGACGGTGAGCAGCATCGGCTCGCTCGCAACCGGGTCGAAGAACGCACTCGTCGCGACGAGCCGATACAGGTTGCCGGAATCAGTCAAGGTCCCCTGGACCGTGAGGCTGTCGCCGTCTGCCCCAGGAACATCGACCCAGGTGGCACCACCGTCGGTGCTGACCTGCCAGGTGGTCGTCTCCCAGAAATTGGCGGCGACTGCGGTGAAGACGCCACTCTGCCCCTCGGTGATGGTCTGGTCACCTCCACTCGTCAGCGTCGGCCTATCGAAGACGAGCAACTCGTCGGAGGCGCCGCTCGTCGCATAGACCCGCGAGGAGGCGCCACTGGCGTCGCTGACGACGTCGACCGCCTCGACATTGCCGCCGATCGGCACGAGGTGTCCTGCTGGTGGACTGACGGAGTAGTCGCTGACGAGCACGCCGCCCGTCAGGCAGGCGAGATAGGCGCGCGTTCCGCTCGCATTGGCGTCGCCCAGTCGCGGGCCACAGGGAACGGCGACAGTGTTGACGACGCCATTCGGCGGGCTGAATCCGGACACCGAGAAAGGGTTACCCGAGTTCGAGCTCAGCAACCGATTCGCAGCCGCGGAATACGTGATGCCCCACGGCAGGTCCCCCGTCGGTGTGAAGACACCGGTTGAGAGACTGCCGTCCGCTGCGACATCGACGGCTTGCACTCCGCCTGCCGGCGCGGGGGCGTACTGCGTGAAGTACACCGCCGTTCCGTCGGCGTCGACCGTCACGCCACGGGAACCGTAGGGCAGGCTGATCGTGCGCGCTGGTGCGGTGAGATCCGTCGTCGAGAACTGGTACTGCGGGTTGAACAGCGTCGCGGCATAGATGTAGGCACCCGTCGGGTCCTCGGTCAGATCGACGAAGCCACCTCCACCGGTCAGCACGGTCGGAGTCGGTGACGCGCCGGCGACAAGGTCGGCGAGCGGATACACGAGGATCTGGCCCGGGTTGTAGAAGGAGACCCACACCTGCGAGCCATCCGGGGTCACCTGAACGGCCGTCGGGTTGAAATTGCTGCCGGGACCGAACGTGACGACGTTCAATTCCGCAAAACTCGCCGCGTCGTACACGCGCAGATCGGCGATTCCGTTGTCGCCCCGGTTGATGACGAACAGGTCGTTGCCGTCGACCGTCGCATCCACATCGATCGGGTAGCGACCGGTCGGTACGGAGCGATAGGTGTTCGCCGGGTCAGCCTGTGCCGGTGCCGCCGCGACTGCGCCCACGAGCACCAGTGTCGAGACGGCGACGGCCATCGCCAGCACTTTCCTTACAGAGCGTCTACCCATCGTGGCGGTGCTCACTTCGTCATCCTCACCACGGCGCCGGTGGGAGCCGTCACCGTCGTGTCACCGATCAACTCTTCACCTGCCCGCGTCGGCGGCCGAGCAATGCAAGCGCGCCTGCCGCGATGCCGAGGACGGCGAGCAGAAGGGCGGGCCCGGCATCCGTGCCCGTCGCGGCGAGGCCGGATGCGGTCGTGGTCGGCGGGAGCGCCGAGACGGTCAGCGTGGCCGGCTCGGAGACGACCTCGTCGCCGAACAGGTCGCTCGTGGCCACCAGACGGAAGAGCGTGCCGTTGTCGGCGAGAGTCGCCTGAATCGTGAGGGTGACGGCGGTTGCGCCGGGAACGTCGGTCCAGGTCGTTCCGTTGTCCGTGCTGGACTGCCAGCGCACTGCGTCGACCGTCGCACGTGCGGTCGCGGTGAACGTCGCCTGCGATCCCTCGACAACCGTCGTGTCAGCGGCGCCCGTGACGATCGCGGGGCCGACGAGGGAGATCGATCCGCCGAAGAGGTTGGCGCTCCACGCGTGCAGACCGTCGGGGGCGAGCGCGAGGGCCTCCGGGCCGTTGCCGACCGGGGTCGTGCCGAGCACGGTGTTCGAGGACCTGTCGATCACGGCCACGCTGGACTGGTCCGACAGATTCACGTACGCCCGACCGTCGTCGGTGAACACGATGCCGCGCGCGTTTCCAGGGACCGGGATGAGTGAGCTGACGGTGAAGGTCGCCGTGTCGATGACGGCGATGTCACCGCCGATGTAGGGCGACACCCAGACCTCGTCCCCTGTCGGGCTCAGCTCCAAGAAGTACGGGGAGGCGCCGGCGAACGTGGCGAGCGCGGTCGATGTGCCTGCGGCGAGGTCGATACGACGCACGGTGCTTCCGCCGCTCTCGGCAACGTAGAGCAGGCCGGCTGCCGAATCGAGGGCCACGCCCGCCGGTAACCCTCCCGTCGGGAAGACGGTCACGACGGCGCCCGTCGTGGCGTCGACGGCGGCGACGCTGTTCGCGTTGCGCAGCGAGGTGTAGACGGTGCTGCCGGTCGGGTCGACGGTGATGCCGAACGGGCCGCCGGCGACCGGCCAGGTGGCGGTGACCGTCAGCGTCGCTGCGTCGATCACCGAGATGCTGCTGCTGTTGATGTTGGCGACGTAGATCGTGGCCCCGTCGGCCGACACCGTCACGCCGAACGGTTCCACGCCGACCGCGGCCTCTCCGACCACGCTGTCGGTTGCGGTGTCGACGGCGATGAGGCGGCCCGGCTGTCCACCGGGAACCGCGGCGACGGCGTAGACGCGCGAGCCGTCGGGAGACACGACGACGCCGTGAGGGTAATCACCCACGGTCACCTCGGTGCTGTCTGCGAATGCCGCGCTCGCGCCGCTGATCGCCATCCCGACAGCGAGCACGCTCGCGAACGCCGCTGCCACCATCGCGCGAACCCGCATGCGTTCTCCAACCTCTCGAGGCATCCTCAAGTCTGCCACAGAGTATTCCGTTCCCGGCATCCCCGGCTGTTCGCCGACGGCCACTACTCTGATCGCTATGACGAGCGCCGTAGCCGAAACGCCCACCATAACGGGGCGCGGTCGCACCCTCGCCTGGGCCCTCTGGGATTGGGGCTCGTCGGCGTTCAACGCCGTGGCGACGACCTTCGTCTTCACCGTCTACATCACCGGCAAGGCATTCGAGGGGGGTCCCGGCGACCCATCCGCCTTGCTCGGCTGGGGACTCGGCGCCGCCGGCATCGTCGTACTGCTCATCGCTCCCGTCACGGGCCAGCGAACGGACGCCTCCGGGCGGCGCAAGTTGTGGCTCGCGGTGAACACCGCCGTGGTGGTCGCGTGCCTCGCTGCCATGTTCTTCATCCAGTCCAGCCCCGACTACCTGCTCGCCGGCATCGCGCTGCTCGCGGTGGGAACGGTCTTCTTCGAGGTGGCCGGCGTCAATTACAACGCCATGCTCGCGCAGGTCTCGACGCCGGCATCCGTCGGCCGGGTGAGCGGCTTCGGATGGGGGATGGGCTATCTCGGCGGCATCGTGCTGCTGCTCATCGTGTACTTCGGCTTCATCAAGCCCGATGTCGGTCTCTTCGGGGTGACCGACGAGGGCGGCCTCTCGGTGCGCGTGTCGATGGTGATCGCTGCGGTCTGGTTCGCCCTCTTCGCGCTTCCGGTGTTGTTCGCGGTGCCCGAGAACCGTGTTCCCGCGGAGCAGCGCCGGCAGAAGGTCGGCTTCTTCCGGTCGTACGCCGTGCTGGCCGGCGACATCGCGCGGCTCTGGAAGACGAGCCGCCAGACGGTCTACTTCCTGCTCGCAAGCGCGATCTTCCGTGACGGCCTCACGGGCGTGTTCACGTTCGGCGGCGTGCTCGCCGCGGGAACGTTCGGCTTCTCGGCCGGCGACGTGATCGTGTTCGCCATCGCCGCCAACGTCGTGGCGGGCATCTCCACCATCAGCGTCGGAGTGCTCGATGACCGCATCGGGCCGAAGCCGGTCATCCTCACCTCGCTGATCGGCCTCGTGATCGCCGGGTCGCTCGTGTTCATCCTGCACGACGCGGGCACGACCGCCTTCTGGGTCTTCGGCCTGGTGCTGTGCCTCTTCGTGGGACCGGCTCAGTCGGCCAGCCGCACCTTCCTGGCGCGCCTGATTCCCCGGGGCCGCGAGGGCGAGGTGTTCGGGCTCTATGCGACGACCGGACGTGCGGCGACGTTCCTGGCGCCGACGATGTGGAGCGTGTTCATCACCATCGGCGGAGAGCAGTACTGGGGCATCCTGGGCATCGTCGTCGTGCTGGCGCTCGGACTGGCGCTGCTCATTCCCGTGAAGGCCCGACAGCAGCAGTTGGGCTGATGCTTGCCGGCCGGCGAGCTGGGATTCTGCAGGACCAGCGCCCCGGCAGGGCTGCCAGCGGCTCGCCGTGCCGCTCATCCTGCGTTTAGCCCGGGCTCAGGCCAGTCGGGTGCCGACGTTGCGCTCTGTGAGGGTGAACGTCTGGCCGCCGTCATCGGAGACCCACCCCTCCCACACGTAGCGGTCGTCGGTGATCTCGCTGAAGTTCCAGCGGATCGGCCGCTCGTCGGTCTGCGAGCCGTCCTGCCGGATGCCGTTGCGGTGGCTCGTCGCCACGAGGTGGCAGAACTCGCCCGTGCGCGGCGCGAAGAAGCTCACCCGCCAGAGCCCGGCATCCGGGTCGTAGACGCGAACGGCGGTCGCGACCGTCTCGGCTACTCCGCCGGGCCCCTCGACGACCTCGAGGTCCTGCACCGCGCGACCCTCGAGGATGTAGGCGACCACCCAGGTGAAGTGCCGATCGCGCCACTCGCCGGATGCGGCATCCAGACGACTGCCGCGAACGTCCCATGAACCCACGAGACGGGCGAACGGGCGCATGAGGGCGGGGTAGTCCGCTGTCGGGCCGTTCGCGATGAGGGCGCTCGTGAAGGCGGAGGCGCGTTCGGGGAACATGCGCCGAGTGTACCGACCGCGCATTACCGCCACGTTGCGGGCACCACTAGCGCACGGGCGTCGTCGGCGCCACCCTCAGCGGGCCGGATGCGCGCAGAGTAACGTTCCGCGAGGAGAAAGGAAACGACATGACGACCACCATCGACCGTACGACCCAGGCTCCGAAGGATGCCGGCGCCAAGCCGACCCGCCGGCAGAACGCCGAGAAGGGCTTCAAGGCCTCGAAGCAGCTGACCGACAACCTGCAGGAGGTGCTCGTCGACCTCATCGAGCTGCACCTTCAGGGCAAGCAGGCGCACTGGAACGTCGTCGGCAAGAACTTCCGCGACCTGCATCTGCAGCTCGACGAGATCATCGATGCCGCTCGCGAGTTCAGCGACACCGTCGCCGAGCGGTTGCGCGCGCTGCACGCGACCCCCGACGGACGCAGCGACACCGTGGCGGCCACCACGACGCTGCCGGAGTTCCCCTCCGGAGAGGTTGACACCGCAGCGACCGTCGACCTCATCACCCAGCGCCTGGAGGCGACCGTCGGAACGATGCGGCGCGTGCACGACGACGTCGACGAAGAGGACCCGACGAGCGCCGACGTGCTGCACGCCATCATCGAGCGGCTCGAGCAGTACGCCTGGATGGTCAGCGCCGAGAACCGCACGGCGCGCACGAGCAAGTAAGGCGCACGCCCGCACCGAGAACGCAGTTTCTGCGGGTGCGGGCTCGCTGAGAACGGAGAAATGGTGGGTGCGCAGGCTGGCGCACCCACCATTTCTGCGTGGTCGGTTCCCTTCGACAGGCTCAGGGAACAGCATCTCGGGTACCGCCACGTCGTGCGGAACTCGACCCCCGTTCGCTGAGCCTGCCCAAGCGCGGCGACCCAGCGTGGTCCGTTCCCTTCGACAGGCTCAGGGAACAGCATCTCCGGTACCGCGACGTCGTGCAGAACCCGACCATCGTTCGCTGAGCTTGTCGAAGCGCGGCGACCCAGCGTGGTCGTTCCCTTCGACAGGCTCAGGGAACGGCGGGTCGGTGGCCCCAGCGGGTCAGGCGCCGGCGCGACCCGCATCCGTCACCGTCACGTCGGTGCGGTGGAAGTTGAGGAACGAGCGGGATGCGGTGGGGCCGCGCTGGCCCTGATAGCGCGAGCTGTACTCGGCCGAGCCGTAGGGCTTGTCTGCCGGCGACGTGAGCCGGAAGAAGCACATCTGGCCGATCTTCATGCCGGGCCACAGCTTGATGGGCAGGGTTGCGACGTTCGAGAGCTCGAGCGTCACGTGCCCCGAGAATCCGGGGTCGATGAACCCCGCCGTCGAATGCGTGAGCAGACCCAGCCGGCCGAGCGAGCTCTTGCCCTCGAGCCGCGCGGCGATGTCGTCGGGCAGCCCGACGGCCTCGAACGTCGAGCCCAGCGCGAATTCGCCGGGATGCAGGATGAACGGCTCGTCCGCCCCCACCTCGACGAGGTGCGTGAGGTCGGGCTGGTCTTCGGCAGGGTCGATGAACGGGTACTTGTGGTTGTCGAACAGGCGGAAGTACCGGTCCAGGCGCACGTCGATGCTCGAGGGCTGCACCATGGCGTCGTCGTAGGGCGAGAGCTGGATGCGGTCGGCGGCGATGTCGGCCCGGATGTCGTGGTCGGAGAGAAGCACGCGCTCAGCCTAATGGCGGCTCGCCGCCCCCAGACGGCCCTGACGTGCGCTGTGTCAGCGGATGCCGCTGACCGCTCCACAAGGATCGAATCCGATCGCACACGGCCGAAGAACCGGAGCGGACTCTGGCGCATCGATTGTGTCGCCAGTAGCCTCGAAGAATCCTCACGGAAGGCTCCGCGTGCTCATCGGCTTCGCCCTCGTTCTGCCCTCGCTGGCCGCGCCGACGGCCGCGGCGGGCGAGGGCTCGACGCTCGCGGCGGCCACCCTGCTGCTGGCCGTCTGCGCGATCGCTGCGGCCGCGGCTCGGCTCGTCTCCTCGACGGCGGCGGCGACGGCCGTCGCGCCTGTGCGAACGGCTGCGCCCGCCACGCTGACGCCGCTCTCGGCGCAGGTCGACCCTGACGCGCCCGGACACTCGCGTCCTCGGGCGCCGGGCGCGGCACGCTGATCGCCACACGCTGAGCCTTCGCCCTCGGGCGCGCAAGGCACCTCATCGGTGCGCGGTCACACGACCACATCCGCATCGACCCAGAGGACACCCATGAACATCTACGACTTCGGCCCCATCGCGGCCGTGCTCGATGCGGCCTACCGCGTCGTGCTGCAACTCAGCAACACCCTCGTGCCCCTCGCCGGCACGGCGAGCGCGGCGCTCGCGATCGTCCTCGTGACGATCATCGTGCGCACCGCCCTCATTCCGGTCGGCGTCTCGCAGGCGCGTGCCGCGCGCATCCGCACGCGACTGGCCCCGCGTATCGCCGAACTGCGCAGGCGCTACGGCACCCGTCCCGATGAGTTGCGGCGCAAGCTCGCCGAACTCTACAGCGCGGAGAACGCGTCTCCCCTCGCCGGATGCCTGCCCCTGCTGGCGCAGGCGCCGGTGATCAGCCTCATCTACGGTCTCTTCAGCCATCCGGTCATCAGTGGACACGCGAATGCACTGCTGACGGGCACTCTGAACGGTGTGCCGCTCGGCTCATCGTTCGCGGGAGCCGTGGCAGGTGGAGCCCTCGGATGGCCGACCATCACGGCATTCGCGGCTCTCCTCGCCGTACTCGTCGCGGTGGCTCTGCTCAGTCGACGCTTTCTGGGCCTGCCACAGGCCGCGACCACTCGGGGTAGCGCTACCGACCCCGCAAGCTCCCGCGTGGCGGCCGCCCTGAGCTATGCACCACTCCTGACCGCGGTGTTCGCACTGTTCCTGCCGCTGGCGGCGGGCATCTACCTCGCCACGACGACGACATGGACCCTCGCTGAACGCCTCATCCTCAACGGCGTGGTGTGACGGCGGGGGTGTGACGACGGGCTCTTCCGCCGCTCGCGGTCTGTCGCCGCCGTCAGAGGCCAGCGCACGTCCATAGTTGAACCGTGGACTTCGCATCCGTCATCGAGGGCATCGGCAAGGTCATCGACGCGCTCGGGGTCGCCGCCATCGTCGTGGGCGCCGTCGTTGCCCTGGTCTCGGCTCTCATCCGCCCCCAAGCCGGCAAGGATCGCTACACGGCCTTCCGCCGCCGCCTCGGCCGCTCCATCCTTCTCGGCCTGGAATTCCTGGTGGCGGCAGACATCATCCGCACGGTCGCCGTCACTCCAACACTCGAGAGTGTCGCCGTGCTCGGCATCATCGTGCTCATCCGTACCTTCCTGAGCTTCTCGCTCGAGCTCGAGATCACGGGTTACTGGCCGTGGCAGAAGTCGAAGAAGGCGACCGATCCGTCACCGGCCGCAGCCGACTGACCCGGCTACGGCGCCGCCGGGAAAGCCCTTTTGCCCACCAGCACCGCGACGATCCCCACAAGAACGAGCGCGGCGCCGACGAACGGCAGCCAGCCCAGTCCGAAACCGGCGAGCACCGCGCCTCCGAGCGCCGCTCCCCCGCCGATGCCGATGTTCGCCGTCGCGTTGACCAGTGCTCCAACGATGTCGGGCGATGCGCCCTGCGTACGGATGGCGGCCGTTTGGAAGACGGATGCGACTCCACCGAATCCAGCGCCCCACAGGGCACCGGCCACCAGCACCGCGATGAGGGCGGGAAAGACGAAGCCCAACAGGAGGAGCCCGACAACGACGGTGCTGAGCACGATGAGCACGGTCAGCCGCGGTCTGCGGTCGAGCCACACTCCGGCGAACCAGGTTCCGAGCAGGCCGAGGGCGCCGATGCCGAGCAGCACGGGCCCGACACCGGCCGCAGCGAGCCCGGCGGCGAGAAGAAGCACTGAGACATAGGTGTAGACGCAGTTCTGCCCGAGGTAGACGACGGCGTTCGTGGCGCTCACGAGCGCCAGGCGGCCTCGGCGCACTCCGCGGCCCTCGTCTTCCGCGATGCCGCCCCCGCCGGGTACGGCCGGCAAAAGAAGCGCGACGAGCACGACCGTGAGTGCGCATACGACCGCGAGCACGAGAAAGGCGTTGCGCCATCCGAGTGCCGTGCCGAGCGAGGTCGACAGCGGAACCCCGAGCACGAAGCCGGCGGATGCTCCGGCCGTGACGAGCGCGAGCGCCCGGCCCGTGAATGCCGGCTGAACCAGCCGGGCCGCGTAGCCGATGCTGAGGGAGAAGAACAGCGCGTGTGAGAGGCCGCCCACTGCGCGGCCCACGGCAACGAGCGCGAAGTCGGGTGCCAGCCAGACGATCGCGTTGCTCACCGTGTAGGCGATGAGCGTGCCGAGCAGCATGCCTTTGCGCGGCAGCCGCGCCGTCCACAGTGTCAGCGGCACGGCGAGCGCGGCCACCATGAACGCGTACACGGTCACCAGCAGCCCCGCCGTCGGCTCCGAGACCTCGAGACCCTTGCCGATCAGTGGGAGCAGGCCCACCGGCACCATCTCCGTCGTCACGGCGAGGAAGGTGGCGATGGTCAGGGCGACGATGCCGCCCGCGGCATCCCGTACAGTGCCCGGCCGCCACGCGCCGCTCTCAGGCGGATCGAGGGAAGTGGGCATCACCGAATGATGGCACGGACCGGCGCGGCACCGGAAGACGCCGGCGACACCCGACGGGCACGCCACCTTCGCTGTGTCTGCCCCTGCCGCCTCGGTCCTAGGCTGGAACGGTGCCCATCTCTTCCGTGTCGTTCTGGGTCTGCGCCGTCGTGACACTTCTCAGCGCACTCGTCAGCGGGGCCTACGCCCTCGCCGGCGCACGATCGGCTTCCACAGACACGCGCGCTCCCTCTCTGTACGCCCTGGCGCGAAGTGCGGCGCTGCTCGTCGTCGCCGTCGTAGCCGTCTTCACCGCCTCGGTGGCCTTTCAATCCGCTGTCGCGATCGCCATGATCATCGTGCAGGCTGGCGACGCCATCATCGGCGGCCTGATCCATGATCGGGTGAAAACGCTCGGCCCCGCCGTCGTGGCCGTCGCGAACGCCCTGGCTCTCGTGTGGATGCTCGCTTCGTAGTCGGTCAGACGACGCGCGGCGCGTGACGTGGGGGCGTGCGGAGCGAGAACCACATCCGCGCGCGCAGCCGCGAGCCGGCCGTCAGCACCGTGTACGGCGCGGGTCGGCCGCCCGCGTCCAGAATTACCCGGTCGAGGTAGTCCCTCAACTCCCAGACGTCGACGGGGTCGCTCTCTTCTGCCACGCTCAGGGAACGCTCGAGCCGGTGCGGCGTGAACTGCACGTCCGCCATCACCTCGTCGACCGTCAATCCGCTCAGCTCGAGGTTCGCCCGCAATTCGTTACTCGTCCTGGCGCGCTCTTCTGCATTCAGCGTCATCGATGCCTTCCTTCCGTCATCTCCACGGGGCGACTGAGGCCCCGACTCCGGTCGTTCATGTGAGACCATGATGAAGCGGAGGTTTCTCCGTATAACTCTAGCATGAAACGGAGGTGTCTCCGGATTGAGTCCGAAACCGAACCATGCCGTCGGTGCTTCACCTCACGAGGCGGATGCTGCCCGGCCCCTTCGCAGCGACGCCCGGCGCAACCGTCAGAAGCTCGTCGAGGTCGCCCGCGACGCTTTCGCTCGAGCCGGCGAACCCATTGCGCTCGAGAACATCGCCCGCGAGGCCGGCGTGGGCATCGGAACCCTCTATCGGCACTTTCCGACCCGCGAGTCGCTCATCGAGGAGGTCTACGCAGCCGAACTGGACGACGTGGTCCGGAAGGCCGACACCGTGCTGGCGCACGCGTCGCCCGAGGTCGCGCTCATCGCCTGGATGGAGCACTACGCGGGGTTCGTCGCCGCGAAACGCGGGCTGGCCGAGCCTCTTCGCGCCGGACTGAACACGGGCACGATCGTGACGGCATCCACCCGGCAACGCATCACGGGAGCCGTCGAGAAAATCCTCTCGGCCGGGCGGACGGCCGGCGTGCTGCGGCACGACGTGCGTGCCGACGACCTCACGGCGATGCTTCTGGGCGTCTTCCTCGCGACGGCGGCCGAGGGTGACTCCGAACAGACGATGCGCCTGTTGCAGCTCGTCGTCGACGCCGTGCGCATACACCATCCGGGTCCCAGCGGGGTCGGCAGGCCGAACACTTAGCGAGGCGCGTTATGCTCCGCGCTCCCAGACGGCTCGGTTGTCGAGGGCGAACTGCCGGAACGTCGTCGCCGGCTGTCCGGTCAGCTTGCGCACGGCACGGTTCGGCAGCGCCGAGATGTTGAAGCGCACGACCCGGTAGATCATCTTCTGCACCTCGACGTAGTCGGCCGGCCGACCCTCTGCCGCGAGTCGCGCGAGGTACTCCTTCTCGCTCGGTCGCGCATAGCGGATGGTGCGACCGAGCACCTCGCTGAGGATGCGGGCGACCTTTCCATACCCGAGGGTCTGCTCGCCGGAGAGCGTGTACGCCTTTCGCAGGTGTCCGGGCTGGCTGAGCACGACGGCCGCGACCCGGCCGATGTCACGCGCGTCGATGAGCGCCGTGAGCGCGCGCCCTGCGGGCAGGTAGATCTCATCACGGTCGCGGATGTCGTCGCGATAGGTGCTGGACAGGTTCTGCATGAAGAAGTTCGGCCGCAGCGAGGTGTAGGGCGCATCCGTCGTCTTCAGGTACTGCTCGAGGGCGTAGTGCGGCGTCTTGCGATTGCCCTGAACGCCTTGGAGGGAGAGGAAGACGATCTGGCGGATGCCGCACCTCTTGGCGGCATCGACGAGGGGGAAGAGGTAGGTCTTCACATCTTCGATGGCGGGCGGCCGCATCAGGAAGAGGCGATCGCAGCCCTGGAGCGCGGCATCGAGCTCGGCATCGCTCGATCCGAACTCGAACTGACGGATCTCGGCGCCGACCGGCACGCGCCCGGCGTCGGCTGCCCCGCGCACCGCGGCGACGACGCGCTGTCCACGGGCGAGGAGGTGTTCGGTGACGGACGAGCCGACGATGCCGGTGGCACCGGTCACGAAGACGGCGGATGAGTCCATGGTGTCTCCTTCAATCGACGTAACAGGTGCGCGAGGGTGCTGAGTTCGCCGTCGTCGAGAACGGCGAAGCGGGGCGAAAGCGCCTTCACGTAGTCTCGCTCGAAGCGCACCACTTCCGCTCGGGCTGATGCTGTGAGGACGATGTGCCGCGAGCGGGCGTCGTTCGGATTGGGAGCCGAGTCCACGAGGCCGAACGCCTGCAGGGCCTCCAGGATCTGGGTCATCGCGCCGGCCGTGACGCCCAGGCGTGCTGCCAGCGCGCCGGGCGTGATCGGCCCACCGCCGTGCGCGAGCGCGAAGAGCACTTCGAGTTGGGACCGACCCAGCACCAGGCCCGCGAATGGCACGCGTCGCGTTGCGGCCAGGTCCCGCTCGAGCACGGCGACGCCCTCGATGACCTCACCGATCGCTTCGGCCCGGCGGCCTTCGCCGTCGTGTTGAACGGTGCCCGGACTCTCGACGGCCATCACTCACTCACGAAAGGCATCTGCTGCGCGAAGGCCGTGTCCTCGACCTGGGTCATGATGAAGGCGGCGAGGTCGTCTCGGCTGATCTTCGTGCTGGAGCCTGCGCCCACCCAGCCCACCCGATACGAGCCCTTGCCCGGAGCCTCCGTCAGCCGCGGCGCGCGAACGACGGTCCAGTCGAGACCGCTCGAGCGCAGGACGGCAAGGTGGCCCTCGGCGTCGGCCAGCACATGTCCTGAGAGCGTCTTCAGCAGGAAGCGGATGATGTGGTCGGCGATTCCCGGCTCATCCTTGCCGTCTGCCCGTAAGCCTCCGCCAGAGAGCGTCACGATACGGCGAATACCGTGCCGCTTCATCGCCTCGACGATGTTGCGGGTGCCGTCGGTCTGCAGGGTTCGCGGTGAGCCGGGAACCTGGCCGAACAGGCTCAGCACCGCGGAGCATCCGGCGACGACTTCGTCCACCGTCGCAGCGTCGAGCACGTCACCGCGGATGACGGCGAGTCGCTCGTGCGTCATCGCCAGCTTGGCGGGATCGCGTACGAGGGCGCGCACGTCGTGGCCGGCCTCGAGGGCACGGCTCAGAACACGCCGGCCGGTCTTTCCGGTGGCGCCGAAGAGGGCGATGGTGGTCATGAGAACCTCAGGGTCGAATTACTTTAGAGTCTAAAGCACCTGATCCATGACTTCCCTCGAGACCGGCACTCCCCTAGGCGGAGTGCCTCCACACGACCGCGGTATCGACCATGATGCCGTCGAACGCCGGATCGGCGCCGTTCACCTGCTCGAGCACGCTCGCCGCAGCCGCCCGACCCAGGCCGGCGGCGGGCTGTCGCACTGTGGAAAGGAGCGGATGCGTGCGCAGAGCCCAGGCGCTGTCGTCGAATCCCACGACGCCTACGTCGTCGGGGATGCGCCGACCCGCTTCGCGGAGCGCTTCGATCGCTCCTGCCGCGACCGCATCCGAGGCGGCGAAGACGCCGTCGATGTCGGGATGACGCGCCAGCAGAGCGCGCATCCCCTCAACGCCGGCGGAGTAGGAGTACAGCGGCACCGGCTCGACGAGGTCGTCGTTGAAGCGGTCACCCAGCGCATCGGTGTAGCCCTGCAGCCGGTCGGTCCCCGAATCACGGTCAAGTGCCGCGGCGATCATCCCGATCGTGCGGCGTCCCGTGGCCGCGAGTCTCTCGGTGACGGCGCGGGCGGACCCGCGGTTGTCGATGCCGACCCACGCTGCGCGCAGCCCTGGCGGGTGACCGACGAACACCGCGGGCAGGTCGAGTTGCTCGATGACCCGCGTGACAGGGTCATTGGTACGTGCCGAGACCATGATGACGCCATCGACGAAGCCTCCACGCAGAAAGCGCGCGACCCGCTCGGTGTCGCGTTCGGAGTCCACGACGATGCTGGCCATCTGGTAGTCGGCGTCCGAGAGGGCGGCATTGGCGCCCAGCAGGATCTCGCCGATGTTGGGGTCTTCCACGAAGAGCGAACCGGGTTCGTGCACGATGAGGGCGATGGCCTGCGTGCGCTGCATCACGAGGTTGCGCGCAGCCGTGTTCGGCACGTAGCCGACCTTGACGATGGCGGCCTCGATCGCCTGCCGCGCTTCTGCCGAGACGTAACGCTCGCCGTTGACGACCCGACTGACCGTGCCGCGGGAGACCCCCGCCTCGACCGCGACGTCATGAACGGTCGCGCGCTTGCGGCGGGGCGGGGGCGACATGGCACCACTGTACCGGCGCATTCAAGACGTGCAGCATTTGACATCGTCGCAACGGCATCTGTAGTGTGTGCACGTTCACAGACTCTTAGCGCGGAGTGGTCGCTGTCTGATCTGTGCACGTTCACAGAAAACGTCGAACTCATCGGAGAGCACATGCCGTACGCCGGGCACCCCGCCGGTCGCCGAGCCTGGCGGCACGAGGGCATCGCCTTCGGGTGCGACTACAACCCGGAGCAGTGGGACCCGTCGATCTGGCCCGAAGACGTGCGACTGATGAAGCAGGCCGGCGTCGACCTCGTGGCCATCAACATCTTCGGCTGGTCGCAGATCAACCCGCGCAAGGGCTCGTTCGACTTCACCGGGCTCGACGCGATCATGCGGCTGCTGGCGGATGGCGGCATCCGCGTGAACCTGGGCACCGCGACCGCCTCGCCTCCGGCGTGGCTCACGACGCTCCACCCCGAGATTCTGCCCGTCGCCGACGACGGCACGACGCGGTTCCCTGGCGGGCGCCAGGCGTGGTGCCCGTCTTCACCGGTCTTCCGGCGATACGCGCTCGCCCTCGTCGAGCAGGTTGCCCAGCGCTACGGCGACAACCCCAACGTCGAGTTGTGGCATGTCTCCAACGAACTCGGATGCCACAACGCTCTCTGCCACTGCAGCGAGAGCACCGGGGCGTTCCGGCGCTGGCTGCAGGCGCGCTACGGCAGCCTGGACGCCCTCAACCGCGCGTGGGGCACGAGCTTCTGGAGCCAGCGGTATGACGACTGGGGCGAGATCCTGACGCCCATGCGCACCCTCTCGACGCGCAATCCGGGCCAGGTGCTCGACTTCCACCGTTTCAGTTCCGACGAACTGCTGGGGTACTACCGCGCCGAGGCCGACATCATCCGTCGTCACAGCGACGCGCCGATCACGACCAACTTCATGGTGACCGCCCACATCCGCAACCTGGACTACTTCTCGTGGGCGCCGGAGGTCGACGTGGTGGCCAACGACCACTACCTCGACAACCGGCTCGCCGACCCGACCGCCGAACTCGCCTTCGCCGCCGACCTCACGCGCGGCATCGCCGGCGGCGAGCCGTGGCTGCTCATGGAAACCTCGACGAGCGCGGTCAACTGGCAGCCGCACAACATCGCCAAGGCGCGGGGCGAGATGACCCGCAATGCCGTGCAGCACCTGGCGCGTGGGGCCGATGGCATCTGCTTCTTCCAGTGGCGCGCCTCGGCGCAGGGCGCCGAGAAGTTCCACTCGGCACTGCTTCCGCACGCGGGCACCGACTCCGACGTCTGGCGCGAAGTGGTCGAGTTCGGCGAGCTCCTCGGCCGGCTCGGAGAGGTCTCCGGCACCCGGGCCGTGGCCGACACCGCCATCCTGTTCAGCTGGGACGCATGGTGGGCGACGGATGCCGACAACAGGCCCAGCCATGCCGTCGAATAC
This sequence comes from Rathayibacter sp. YIM 133350, assembly GCF_037404875.1. Taxonomy (NCBI): domain Bacteria; kingdom Bacillati; phylum Actinomycetota; class Actinomycetes; order Micrococcales; family Microbacteriaceae; genus Rathayibacter; species Rathayibacter sp. YIM 133350. Next base: position 85,197 of record NZ_JBBELO010000034.1, on the reverse strand, counting down.
CTCGATCAGGTTCACGCCGCGTACGACGCGCTTCGGGCGTCCGGCGCCGCGATCGACGTGGTGCATCCGGATGCCGACCTCTCGGGGTATCGCCTCATCGTGGTTCCCGCGCTCTACAGCGTGACCGACGCGCAGGCCGCCGCTCTGCAGGAGGCCGTCGCCGGCGGGGCGACCGCCCTCGTGACCTTCTACAGCGGCATCGTCGACGAGGACGACCGTGTGCGTCTGGGCGGCTATCCCGGAGCGTTCCGCGACCTGCTCGGAGTGCGCGTCCAGGAGTTCGCACCGTTGCGCGCCGAAGACCAGATCGCCCTCGCCTCAGGCGCGACCGCGCGCCTGTGGACGGAACACCTCGCGGTGACCACCGCCGAGGTGATCGACACCTTCGCCGACGGGCCGACGGGCGGCATCCCCGCCATCACACGCAATGCGCTCGGCCAGGGAACGGCCTGGTACCTCGCCACACGGCTCGCCACCACCGCGTATCGGTCCCTCGTTGCAGGCATCGTCGATGACGCCGGCGTTCGACGCGAGTCCGCAGCCGGACCCGACGTCGAGGTGATGCGCCGAACCGGCGACGGCAGGAGCTACCTGTTCGTGATCAACCACGGCGCGGACCCGGTCGACGTGACGACGAGGGGCTACGACCTGGTAACCACGTCGGCCATCGACGGCGCGACGACCGTGCCGGGCTACGGCATCCGCATCATCAGAGAGGAGACGGCGTGACCACCGCTCCCGTCATCAGTGATACCCGCGCCCCAGTCGCGCCCCGGTCCCGTCGGCGGCGCTTTCCCGTACGGCACAAGGGCGCCATCGCGGCCTTCATCGTGCCTTTCGGCATCCTGTTCGTGCTGTTCTACCTCATCCCCATCCTTCTGGCGGTGTGGCAGTCATTGCTCGTCGTCAAGCGCGACGGAACGTTCGGCAAGGCGAGCGAGGTCTTCGGCGGTCTCGCCCAGTACGCCCTCGTCTTCCAGGACGCACCGTTCTGGAGTTCGGTGGGCCGGGTGCTGCTGTTCGGCATCGTTCAGGTGCCCGTCATGCTCGGCCTCGCACTGCTCTTCGCGCTGCTGCTCGATTCGCCCCTCATCAAGGCGAAACCCTTCTTCCGCCTCGCCTACTTCGTGCCGTACGCGGTGCCGGGCGTGATCGCGGCGATCATGTGGGGCTTCATGTTCAGCCCGCGCCTGTCTCCGTTCACCGCGATCACGAGCAACATCCCCTTCCTCGGAGCAGACCTCGTGCTCTGGTCGATCGCCAACGTCGTGACCTGGGTCTATGTGGGCTACAACATGCTCATCATCTACTCCTCACTGCTCTCCATCCCCACTGAGATCTATGAGGCCGCCCGCATCGACGGCGCCGGTCACTGGCGCATCGCCTTCTCGATCAAGATCCCCCTCGTTCGCCCGGCCATCCTGCTCACGGCGGTCTTCTCCATCATCGGAACGCTGCAGCTGCTCGCCGAGCCGCAGGTGTTCGCCTCGTTCTCCTCGGCAGTCACGAGCACCTACACGCCCAACATGACGATCTACGCGACCGCATCCGTGCCGAACCCGAACCTGGCCGCCGCCCTGTCGGTCGTTCTCGCCCTGGCGACGTTCGTGTTGAGCTTCGCGTTCCTCAAGTTCACCCAGCGGAAGGATGCGGAATGACCGCCACCCTGGCCACCCCCGCCGTCGTGGGAACGAAGGGCCCCTCGAACCGCGCCGGCGGCCCCCGCGAGCCCCTCCTCTCGCGCGCCGCCGCGATGATCGTGATGGCGGTGTTCACCCTCTACTTCCTCATCCCCATCTGGTGGCTGCTCGTCGCATCGACCAAGACCCCCGGTCAACTGCTCACAACCCCTGGCCTGTGGTTCGGAAAGTTCAACCTCTTCGAGAACATCGCCTCGCTGTCGACCTACCGAGACGGTGTCTACTGGCGCTGGCTGCTCAACAGCCTGCTCTACGCCGGTCTCGGCGGCGCGGTCGGAACGATCATCGCGGCGATGTGCGGCTACGCGCTGGCGAAGTACCGCTTTCCGGGGCGCGAGCTCATCTTCAACGTCGTGCTCGGCGGCGTGCTCGTGCCCGCGACCGCCCTGGCCCTGCCGCTGTTCCTCCTGTTCAGCAGGGTCGGGCTCACCGACACCTTCTGGTCCGTCTTCCTTCCATCCATCGTCAGCCCCTTCGGCGTCTACCTCGCGCGCATCTTCGCCGCGGCATCCGTGCCCGACGAACTGATCGAAGCCAGCCGCATCGACGGGTCAGGCGAGGTGCGCACCTTCTTCACCGTGTCGATCCGCCTCATGTCTCCCGCACTCGTGACGGTCTTCCTGTTCCAATTCGTGGCCATCTGGAACAACTTCTTCCTGCCGCTGATCATGCTGCGCAGCGAGGAGCTCTTCCCGGTGACCTTCGGCCTCTACACCTGGAACACCCAGCTGAACCAGCTTCCCGAGCTGCGCAGCTACGTGCTCATCGGAGCGATGCTCTCCATCGTTCCGCTCATCGTCGCCTTCCTCGCCCTGCAGCGCTTCTGGCGGGGCGGGCTCGGAGCCGGCTCCCTGAAGTAACACCCAGCCGCGCGGATATTCCGCGTGGTTCCCACCAAGAAAAGGATCAGTATGCAGCACAAGGCAAAGGCCCTCGCAGCGCTCGCGCTCGTCGGCACGCTCGCACTGGCCGGATGCTCGACGGCGAGCAATGACGCAGGCTCCGCCTCCGGGGACTGCACGCCGAGCAAAGGCAAAGTCAACCTCACCTTCACCTCCTGGATTCCCGGTATCGAGGACATCGTCGCCAAGTGGAACGACGAGAACCCGGACATCCAGGTCAAGGTACAGACCGGCCCCTCAGGCAACGCCGGAACCTACAAGAACTTCTTCAACCAGCTCAAGGCCGGTAACGCGCCCGACCTAGGGCAGATCGAGTATGACGCCCTGCCGAACTTCCGCGTACAGGATGGCGTCGTCGACCTCGCTTCCTGCAAGGATGTCGTGGCTGCCAAGGACAAGTTCGTTCCGTGGACCTGGGGACAGGTGACCCTCGGCTCCGACAAGAGCGTGTACGGCGTGCCGCAGGACTCCGGCCCCATGGCGCTGTTCTACCGGTCCGACCTGTTCGCGGCCAACAACATCCCGGTTCCGACGACGTGGGACGAGTACAAGGAGGCGGCCACGAAGATCCGCGCGCTCGGCGGGTACATCACCAACTTCTCCCAGACCGACATCAACCAGTTCGCCGGCTTCGTCTGGCAGGCCGACGGCCAGTGGTTCGCCAACGATGGCGACAACTGGACCGTCGACCTCACGGGCGATGCCTCCAAGAAGGTCGCGGACTACTGGCAGGAGCTGATCGCCGACGACCTCGTCTCGACCTACCCCGCGTGGACGGACGAGTGGAACAACGCCTACAACTCCGGCGAGGTGTGGAGCTGGAACTCCGCCGTGTGGGGCGCCAACTCCATCTCCTCCGGCGCCCCCGACACCACCGGAAAGTGGTCGGTCGCGCTCGCACCGCAGTGGAACGCCGGTGAAGCCAAAGCCGGCAACTGGGGTGGATCATCGATCGCCGTGCTGAAGGGCTCGAAGCACGTCTACGAGGCCGCCAAGTTCGCCCTGTGGTTGAATACCTCCGACGAGGCGCTCACGGCGCTCAACAAGTCGGCCAACATCTACCCTGCGACGACGGACGGCCTGAACCTTCCCTCACTGCAGGAGGGTGTCGATTTCTACGGCGGTCAGAAGATCTACGACGTGTTCAAGCAGGCGGCGACTCAGGTGAACCCCGAATTCGTCTGGGGTCCGACCATGACGCAGACCTACGCCGATGTCTCCGACGGCTTCAAGGCGGCCGCGAGCGGCCAGGGCACGCTCTTCGACGCGCTCCAGAAGGGACAGTCCTCGACGATCGACGCGCTCGAGTCGCAGTCGATCCCGGTGAAGAAGTAGCTCTGATGCTCTATCACCTCCGTGCCGCGGGCGTCAGTGTTCTCGTGGATGCTCGCGGCGCGGGGGTTCCCGCGATCCTGCACTGGGGTCGGGATCTCGGCGAGCTCGATGCGAACGCGCTCACCGCAGTTGCGGATGCCGCCGTGCCGGCGATCGCGCCGAGCTCCATCGACATGCCGCTACGACTCTCGCTTCTCCCCTCGCTCACAGAAGGGTGGACCGGGCGCCCGGCGTTCCTCTTCGCACGCGACCGGCCGCTGGAGCTGGCACTTCACGTGGTCGGCATCGACCACAGCGGGGATGAGCTCGGGATCCGTCTCGCCGACTCCACCGCCGCGGTCGAGGTCGTCCTCGACCTGCGCCTGTCGACGGAGGGCGTGCTGCGCATCCGTTCCCTTGTACGGAACGTCGGTGCCGAAGTGCTTCGGGTCGGCGGTGTAGCGGCGGTGGCGCCCGTTCCCGACCGTGCCCGTCAGATTCTCGACTTCACCGGCCTCTGGGCAGGTGAACGGGTTCCGCAGCACCTGCTGCCGGGGATGGGAACGTGGTCGCGTGAATCGCGGCACGGGCGCCCCGGGCACGACAGCCCTTTCCTCCTCGCTGCCGGAACCCCGGGCTTCGACTTCCGCACCGGCGAGGTCTGGGCGGCGCACCTCGCCTGGAGCGGGGACGCTCAGCACTGGTATGAGCGCAGCCCGCTCGGACCCACCGTCATCGGCGTCGGCGAACTGCTCGCGCCGGGCGAAGTCGACCTGCGATCCAACGAGGTTCATACGAGTCCGTGGTCGGTGCTCGTGTTCTCGGATGCCGGTCTGGACGGCATCTCCGACCGGCTTCATCGGTGGGTGCGTTCACGGCGCGCTCCCCTGGCAGAACGCCCCGTCGTGCTCAACACCTGGGAGGCGGTGTACTTCGATCAGTCGCTGCCTCGCTTACAGCCGCTCATCGATGCGGCAGCACAGGTCGGCGTGGAGCGCTTCGTGCTCGACGACGGCTGGTTCCGTGGCCGCAGCGACGATCGCCGGGCTCTCGGCGACTGGTTCGTCGACGAGGATCGTTGGCCGCACGGCTTGGCGCCACTCATCGAGTCGGTCACCCGCGCGGGCATGGACTTCGGGCTGTGGGTGGAGCCCGAGATGATCAACGGCGACTCGGAGGCAGCGCGTGCTCATCCCGAGTGGCTGTTGCAGACCCCGCCATCCCCGACCTGGCGCTGGCAGAACACGATCGACCTCGCTGATGCCGACGCCTTCGACTACGTCTTCGAGCGCATGCACGCACTGCTCTCCGAGTACCCCATCCGCTACCTGAAGTGGGATCACAACCGCGACCTGCTTCGCAGTGACGCGCACCGCCAGACGGCGGCCTTCTACCGGCTGCTCGACGCCGTGCGGTCCGCGCATCCGGATGTGGAGATCGAGTCCTGCGCATCCGGTGGGGCACGCATCGACCTGGGCGTTCTCGAGCGCGTCGAACGCGTGTGGGCCAGTGACAGCAACGACCCTCTCGTGCGCCAGCGGGTGCAGCGTTACACGACGCTGGTCGTGCCGCCCGAATACGTCGGCAGCCACCTCGGGGCGGCCCGTGCCCACACCAGCGGCCGCACCTCCCCCCTCGCATTCCGGATGATCACAGCGCTCTTCGGGTCGGCCGGCATCGAGTGGAATCTCGCCGAGGCCGGGCCTGAGGAACGCGCGTCCATTACCTCGTGGATCGCACTGTACAAGCGGGAGCGCGCCCTGCTGCACTCGGGCACGGTTGTGCGCGGTGACCTCGCCGATCCCAGCCTGCTGCTGCATGGCGTCGTCGACACCGAGGCGCGTCGTGGCCTGTACGCCTTCGTCGCACTGGACTCGACGGCGTCGGCCGCACCCCCGCCCGTGCGGCTACCAGGGCTCGCGCCGGAGCGCAGCTATCGCGTGCGTCGCGTCGAGATCGGCGAGCCGTCCCTCCCCATCGCGGATGCCGCTCCGCCGTGGTGGGTGGCCGGCGAGACGGTGCTGCCCGGCAGCGTCCTGGGCGAACTTGGCCTTCCGATGCCCCTGCTCCCGCCCCAGAGCGCGATTCTCATCGAGGTCGTGGCCGTCGACACGGAGTGACGGCAGGAACAGCGCACGTCATTCGTGCGTGCGCAAGCCCCTTCTCATCGCACCGGATGCCGGGTCTACCGTGAGAGCGAGGCCGCCGGTGTCCTCCGTCGAAGGTGCGGCAGGCACGACGGCCCGTGCACCGTAGAGGAGCCTGTCGATGAAGACGTCTCACCGCATCCGGATGTCGGCCATCGTCGCCGTCGCGTCGTTACTCGCGATCGGCGCACCCTCCGGTCTGGCAGCGGCCGACGACGGCACCGATCAGGCACCCGCTGCAGCATCCGCCGACCGAGGCGGTCGCAATCCGGGAAGCTACAGCAATCCCCTGAAGCCGGTCGTGCCGGGCGACGGGGTGGTCGAGAGTTGCGCAGACCCCACAGTGCTGCGCGGACAACGGCCAGGCGACACGAACTGGTACCTGTACTGCACGACCGATCCGCTGAACGATGAGGACGTGGATGCGAGTGGTGCGCCGGTGTTCCACCGCGTGCCCACCATGGTCTCGAGGAACCTCGTCGAGTGGACGTACGTCGGTGATGCGGCCACGGCGCTGCCGAGTTGGGCCGAACCGGGCGCAGCACTCTGGGCGCCCGAGGTGGTCTACTCGAGCACCTTCGATCAGTACTACCTGTTCGTCGTCGTGACCGACACGGCGAGCGCGGTCAGCGGTGTCGAGGGATGCGCCAGCGACAGCGCCATCGGCGTCGCGACGAGTGCCGAACCGACCGGCCCGTGGACGTTCTCTGACACCCCGGTCGTCGCGCCCCGACAGAACAGCCCCGGCTGCGACTTTCTCTGGACCTACGACCCCGATGTGCTCGGCGACACCGTCGCCGACGCGGGCATCCTCTACTACGGCAGCTACTTCGGCGGCATCTACGGAACGGCGCTCCACCTGACCGCGGACGGAGCAACCGCCGACACCGCCGCAGCCACCATGGTCGCGATCGACAACAAGTACGAGGGCGCCAACGTCGTTCAGAAGGACGGCTACTACTACCTGTTCGCGTCTGCGACAAACTGCTGCAACGGTGCTCTCACCGGGTACAGCGTCTTCGTCGGCCGCTCGACCGATCCGCTGGGACCGTTCGTGGACCGGGATGGCGTCGCGCTCACGGCGGAGAACACCGGGGGAACGCCCTTCCTCACGATGAACGGCAACCGCTGGGTAGGAACCGGCCACAACACCGTCTTCCAGGACGCGAACGGTGAGTGGTGGACGATCTATCACGCCGTCGACCAGCGCGACCCGTTCTTCGCCTTCCAGACCGGGTTCACCAAGCGCCCCGCCCTGATCGACGGCATCGACTGGGTCGGCGGCTGGCCGACCGTGAACGGGGGCGCAGGCGCATCCGACGACCGGGAGCCGGCTCCCGCTGGACAGCCCGGGCAGGTTTCCCGTCACCGCTACCGGCCGGTCTCGGTACAGGAGCCGAAGCGCCTGCTCGAGAGGTACTCCGACGAGTTCAGCGGCCCGACGCTCAATGCGGCGTGGACGTGGCAGCGCAGCGACATCGCGCCGACGGCGACCCTCGCCGACGGCGTACTGCGCCTGCCGATCCAGGCCGGGGACCTCTATGTCGATGCCGACAGCGCAGCGGTGCTGCTGCGTGATGCTCCCCGCGGAGATTTCGTTGTCGAGGCGAAGGTGCGCCTGAACGTGCCCGGCGGATGCTGCTTCAACTACGCCCAGGCCGGCATCCTCGTCTACGCCAACGACGACGACTACGTGAAGCTCACTGAGACGGCCATCTGGAACACCCGGCAGACGGAGTACGCGAAGGAGATCTCGGTTGCTCCCGAGGGCTGGGCGCGCTACGGCAACACGGTGGTCGGCCCTCCCGGCGACGACTGGACCTACCTGCGCATCGTGGCCCGACGCCTCACCGGCTCCGAGCGCCACGAAGCCGGCGGAGACACCGACGCGTACACCGCCTACACGAGCCGTGACGGGCAGAGCTGGGTGAAGGGCGGCACCTGGACCCACGGCCTCGGGACCGACGTGCGCATCGCCCTCGTCGCCTACGGGCTGCAGGATGCCGCGCTGCATCTGACGGCGGAGTTCGACTACGTGCGAATCTCCACCGTGAAGGAGAGCCGCCGCGGCTGAGTCGCCTGCACAGCGTGGAACCGGTCCGGGACGGCGTGGACGGAGCCGGTCATGATCGAACCGGTTCGACTGCCAGGGTGAGAGCGGATGACGGGAATCGAACCCGCGCTATCAGCTTGGGAAGCTGAAGTTCTGCCATTGAACTACATCCGCGAGGCCCGGAATCCGGGAAGAACACTGGGAACTAAGGCCGGGGCCAGACTACCCCGCTCTTTGGTTTTCGGCCAAACTCACCGTTGACTAACCGGTTCGCACTTGTCAGACATCGCGTCATTGAAATCGCTGGAGCGAGGGTGTCACAGCCGGTTACGCCTCTCACTCCTCTTCACTCGAATGCCCTTATCGGCGTAGTTTTGGCGTGTGGTGCAAAGGAGCCGCGCAGCAGGAACGTCTCGGAAGGGCTTTCGACTCCCGACGTTGATACTGGGTGCGCTCTTAGGGGTGTCCGTCGCGACGACGACCGAAGCGCCGGCATCGGCTGCGGAGTTGGATGCGATCACGAGCGTGACGATCGTCCAACCTTCCGGAGACATCGCCGTCGGTGACACGTTGGAACTGTCCGCGACGTGGGCCGTCCCCAGCACGGCACGGTCCGGCGATACCTTCAGTCTGAATCTGCCAACGAGTCCCCTCCTGACCGGTCTCGCGACGACGTTCGACCTGCTCGACCCCGACGATCAGTCGGTCGTGGGCTCCTGTGTGGTGACCCAGCCGTCGATCGTCTGCACGCTCGGCGATTACGTCGACACGCACATCGACGTCGAGGGAACCCTCACTTTCTGGGCGAAGGCGCAACAAGAGTCCACCGAGACAACGCTCACATTCACGACAGGCGGAGGAACGACGATCGTCGTCCCCACTTCCGGCATCGGGCCAGCACCTGATTACCCGGTTCCTGTGCAGCCCAGCAAACGCGGAGAGCTGTCTTCGGACGGCACCGCAATCGGATGGAGTGTCTGGGTTCCCAGCGACAACCTCGTCGGCCAGTCCCTGACACTCGTCGACACCTACGATCCCGGCCTCACCTTCGTGCCACCCACCACCCAGATCGGCTACATTCCGAACTCGAGTTGGAACGATGGGAACATCAACCCAGCCGACATCCGAGTCCTGACACCAGGCACCGATTTCACGGTGACGGATGACGCCGCGAACTCGACATTCACGATCGCCATCCACGCCTCGATCGCGACGAATTCGACCTACCTGATCACCTACTTCACCGTGCTTCCGCCTGGAGTGGAAATCGGCGACAGCTTCGGCAACACCATCACCGGCTCCTCGTTCTGGACCTCCGACTCGACCTTCACCTACCAAGGAGGCGGTGGAACAGGAGACGGCGACGGCTTCGGAGGCTTCACCATGACCAAATCCATCTCGGGAGACGCCGCCGCACTGGTGCCACCGACAACGGCGTTCACCGTCGACTACTCCTATACGCTCGATGACGCGCCGGTCAGCGGAACCTTGACGCTCACCCCGGGAGTCGCATCCGGATTGACCGGTCTTCCGGAAGGAACTCTCGTCACACTCACCGAACGCGGACCTCCACCCGTGCCCGGATTGAGCTGGGGTGCACCGCTGTTCGCTGGGGACAGCCTCACCGCCGCCGGAACGAGCGCACAGTTCGTCATCGGCAATCAGACGAGCATCGCCGTGAGCCTGACGAATCCCGTCACCACATCACTCGGCAACTTCACCGTGAACAAGAGCGTCACAGGAAACGCCGCAGACTTGGTGCCGCCTGACACGGAATTCACCATCGGTTACTCCTTCGTCCGCGATGGATCAGCCGTGACCGGGGTGATGTCCCTGACTCCGGACGGAAGCACAGGCTTGACCGGGCTGCCCGACGGCACCGTCGTCACCCTCACCGAAGGGGCCCCGCCCCCGATCAACGGCATGGTGTGGGGAACTCCCACCTTCAGCGGAGACGGCGTCACCGCCAACGGGAACACCGCCCAATTCACGATCGACACAACCAGCGATGTCACGGTCGCCCTGTCGAACCCGGCCGCACGCGTATTCGGCGATGCCACGCTGAGGAAATCGATCACCGGAAACGCCGCCGACCTCGTGCCGGCGAGCACCACCTTCGCCGTCGACTACTCCTACGTGCTCAACGGGATACCCGTCGACGGCACCCTCGCACTCACTCCCGGCAGCAGCGCAGACTTCAGCAGACTGCCGCAGGGCACCGTCGTCACCCTCGCGGAAGAGACACCTCCAGCCGTTCCCGGCGTGACCTGGGGCACCCCCGTGTTCAGTGGAGAGGGAGTCACCGTCAGCGGCAACAGCGCACAACTCGTCATCGGCGACGCAACGGATGTCGCGGTGACGCTGACGAACCCTGCTCTGGCGGAGACGCCATCCCCGACTCCGTCTCCGACTCCGACACCGGCACCGGCACCGGCACCGGGACCGGCCTCTACCTCGGATCTCGCATCGACGGGGATCGATGCCGTGCCCGCCCTGATCATCGCCGGGTTGATGCTTCTGGCAGGCGTCGTGACCGTTGTTGGTCGCGCAGCACGCCGCCCCGCTCGGCGCTGATCGGCCGAGGAGGTTCGGACCCCTATACGGTCAGCACCGAAGTGGTGACCAACACGAACGGCCCCGACTCGGGCGCCGAGAACGGTGAAAGCGCCCGGCTGCCGACCCGGATGGGCGGCAGCCGGGCGAGGGCTCAGCGATCGCGGTTGCGCTTCGTCTCGGTCTTCGAATCCGCCTCATCCTTGTCGGAGTCCGCATCGCCGTGGCTCTCGCGGATGCGGCGGCCCTCCTCGATGTCCTTCTCCTCCTGCTTGGCGGCCTTCTCGCTCTTGCGCGTGTCACGCGGCGGCAGCTGGATGTCCTCCTCCGCGGCGATTCCCGCCTGCAGCTGGCGCCCGCGCTCCATCTCCGCGTCGAACTCTGCACCGAACAGCAACGCAAGGTTGGCGATCCAGAGCCAGAGCAGGAAGACGATGATGCCCGCGAACGATCCGTACGTGCGCTCGTAGTTGGAGAAGTTGGCGACGTAGAGGCCGAATCCGAGCGAGGCGATGGCGAGCACGACGAGTGCGATGACCGCCCCGAGGCTCATCCAGCGGAACTTCGGCTGCTTGGCGTTCGGCGTGGCGTAGTACAGCACGGCGACGATGAGGATGAGCAGAAACAACAGCAGCGGCCACTTGAGAATCGACCAGATCAGCTTGACCGCCGGCCCCAGACCGAGGGCATCGCCGACGGCATCCGTCACGGGGCCCGAGATGATGAGGATCGCCGCCATGACGAGAATGAGAACGATCGCGACGATCGTGACGAGAAGCTGCATCGGCCGCAGCTTCCAGAACGGCCGGCCCTCGGCGATCTCGTAGATGCGGTTCATGGCGCGGCTGAAGGCCCCGACGTATCCGGATGCCGACCAGATCGCCAGCACGATTCCGAACACGAGCGCCCACCCGGCCGACGGCGACGAGGAGAACTGTTCGAGTGGCTTGCGCACGGTGGAGAGCACATCGGCCGGCACGACTCCCTGCACCGTGCTGAGCAGTGAGCGAACAGCCGCCTTGCCCTGACCGAACACGCCGAGCAGGGACGTGATCGCCAGGAGTGCCGGAAAGAGGGCGAGCACGGCGTAGTAGGTGAGCGAGGCGGCGATGTCGAAGCACTGGTCCGAAACGAATTCGCGGTAGCTCTTCCGCAATACGTAGACCCACGATCGCTTCGTCACCTCGGTCGGCGAATCGGGCTTGCGGTCGTCATCGGGAGCCGGTGCCCCGTTCTTGTGCACCTCGGTGGTGTCGCGTGCCATGGTAACCGCCTCAGAATCGTCGGATATTCAGCGTAGAAAGTGCCCTCCGACCACGCGAGGCGGTTGACGCGGCGGATTCCCGGCGTTAAGAAAGCGCACCTTCTCGCGATGCACCCGGACCTCTGGGCACCGGATGCGGGGCGGCCGTCAGACGAGGGCGAGGGCGAGGGCCAGGGTGGCCGCTCCGACGGTGAGCGGGGCGACGACCAGGCCGGCGAGTGCGAAGCGGCGCCAGCTGATCTGCACGTCCATGGCGACCAGACGCTGGTGCCAGAGCAGCGTCGCCAGCGATGCCCACGGCGTGATCAGCGGTCCGGCGTTGACCCCGATGAGCAGGGCGATGAGTCGCCGAGGGGTGTCTGCCGTTGGCTCGAGGGCCAGGTAGGCCGGCAGGTTGTTCGCGGCATTTGCTCCCGCCGCGCCGACTCCGGCCATCTGCAGCAGGGCGGCAGGGGAGTCGCCCGATCCCGCCACCTCGGCCAGCAGTTGGCCCAGTCCGAGCGCGTGCGCCGCCTCGAGCACCAGGAAGAGGCCGGATGCGAGCAGGAGCAACGGCACGGGAACCAGGCCCAAGCGCAACACGCTGGGGCGGGCGATGGCGAACGTGACGAGAAGCACGGCTGCGGCCGCGCACGCCGGCATCCACACGGGCAGTCCCGACACCAGCCCGGGGATGAGCACGGCCACGGCGGTGGTCGCGGCGATGAGCAGTGTTGGGTCGCTGACCCTGTTGGGCCGCTCGACCGTGTACCGCGTGAAGAGCGCACGCCGTGCCATCACCCCGACCGCGACGACGGGAACCAGCACGGCGACGAGTGCCGGCAGCCAGGTCATCGCTGCGAACGCGAGCGGGCTCACCGCGCCGCCGGCCTGGGACGACAGGGTCGACTGTGCGAGCAGGTTGGTCAGGTTCGACACGGGCAAGAGGAGCGAGGCCGTGTTTGCGAGCCAGACCGTCGTGAACGCGAACGGAAGTGGGCTCAGGCCCGCGTGCCGGGCGGCGATGATGACGACCGGCGTGATGAGCACCGCCGTGGTGTCGAGCGAGAGGAACACCGTCGCGAGCACGGCGAGCGCCACGACGATGAGCCAGAGCAGCCACGTGCGCCCGCCGGCCCACACTGTGGCATGCTCGGCGATCCACGAGAACAGTCCGGCCTCCGCGGCCAGTTCCGTCACGATCGTCATCGCGAGAACGAAGAGCAGGATGGGCCATACCCGCTCCCAGAGAGTGATGGCCTCGGCCAGCGGCAGGATGCCGGTGGCGACCGCGATCGCTCCCACTGCGAGCAGGACGATGCCGATGACTGCCGTGCGCATCGATCACCTTCCGCCCATCGCCGCGGCGGAGCGCCGGGTCTGCGTGCTCCAGACTCTCATGGAGAACGTCCTGTCGATCGCGATCAGGCGAGTTCCTCCCCGACCTGCACGAACGGCCAAACGATTTGTGCGGGCAGAGACTCAGTCTCCGTCGCTGCCATCGAAGGTCACCGCAGGAGTGCGGGCCGGGGGTTCCGTGCGGAAGCCGACCAGCTTGTGGGAGCCGTCGCAGAACGGCCGGAGCGCCGATGCGCCGCACCGGCACAGCGCCACGGTACGCCGGTTCGCCGCCACGGCATCCCCGTGCTCGTCGACGAGGGCGATCTCGCCGCGCACGAGCAGCGGTCCATTGGGGCAGGCGGTGATGACCGTGCTCACAGCGGCCCCCGAAGCGAGGTCTCGCCGGCCTCGAAGCTCTCCAGCACGCTCCCCCATGCCCGGCCGTCGATTCTCAGGCACGCGGCCGCACCGAAGAGGATGTCGTCGACGAGCTCGGGCTCCTCTTCGGCCAATCCGCCGGCGAGGTCGTGCGCCGCGATCTGCTCGTGCACCGCATCGGCCTCGACGTGCTCGTCGAAGTAGTCGGATGCCGCGGCACTCAGCTGCAATCGCCGGAAGCCGTTCGCGTATGCCCGACACGGAATGGAGGAGGTCATCTCGTACGCCGCCAGGTGTCCGACGATCGCGCCGCGCAGGCGGCGGTGCAGCCCGAACAGCGACATCATGTTCATCGACGCGAAGACCGGCGCCCGCACGTTGTCGACGTAGGCGCCGTAGCGATCGCTCAGACCGAGCTCCCGCAGGCAGGTTCCGAAGATCGTGGCGTGCAAGCGCTCCGGCCGGCCGCCGCCGTACTCATCCGCCTGGATCTCGACGAGGGCGGCCTTCGCCCGGCGGTGCAGGCGCGGGATCGCCCAGCTGTGCGGATCGGCCTCCTTCAGCGTGTAGATCGAGCGGTTGACCAGCACCTCACGTAGTTGCTCCACAGTGGCATGGCGCTCGATGAAGGCAGACAGGCTCGGCCCGTCGTCGAGTTCGACCAGGGCGGCCAGGGCCTCGGGAACGCCGCGTTCGGCGTGCGGTTGCGGCACTTCGCGGCGCAGATCCGCCTCGAATGCATCCTCGAGCAGCGCTCGGGCGGCCAGCAGCGACGGATTCCACTCCCAGCGCTCATCGACCCCGAGAATACCGCCGTAGTGCAATTCGTAGAGCAGGAACAGGCTCAGTTGCACATCGTCGTCGTCGAGCGTGTTCGCGGTGTGCTCGAGCACGCTTCGAGCGACGCCCGCGAGACCCTCGGCCGCCGTGCCGTTCTGCAGAACATCGACGAGGGCGCGGCTCAGTGGCCCCCGTGCGGCCGGTATCGCCATGGGCGCCATGGGCGATGACGCCGTTCTCTCCATCGTCAACGTCACCGCAGCCTCCCCGCTCACGGTTCCACGCTAGGCACCGCGGGGTGGGAACGCAGGGGCTTGACGGTCCTCAGACCCGCTGGTATCCGCGGAGAGAGGGTGCCTCAGCCGCCGTAGTTCTCCTTCACCAGCGCGACGAGCGCGGCGATCCCGGTCAGGCCGCCGACGAGGCCGATGAGTCCCAGAACCGACCACAGGATGGCTTCCACCACGATCTCCTCACTGGCTCCGACGCTGGGGGCGGCACCGCCTCCATTGTGGCAGCTTCGGCGCCGAGCGCCCACCCGTTCGCGGCCGCCGAGGATCCAGTGCCAGACTCGACTCACATCCGAGCACAGGAGACACGGTGACAACTGCGCCCCAGACGCAACAGCCGGCGAAGCCGGCTTCCGGCGAGAGCCTCGTCACCGTGATCATCGCCTTCGGCGCCAACCTGCTGATCGCGGTGGCCAAGTCCCTCGCCGCCGCTCTGACGGGGTCGGCCTCGATGGTCGCCGAGGCCGCGCACTCCTGGGCCGACACCGGCAACGAGGTGCTGCTCATCGTCGCCGAGAGGCGCTCGAAGCGCCCTCGGGATGCGCGGCATCCGCTCGGTTACGGCAAGGACGCCTACATCTGGTCGATGTTCGCGGCGTTCGGCATCTTCACGGCCGGCGCGGTCGTATCGATCCAGCACGGCGTTCAGCAACTGCTCGAACCCGAGCCGGCATCCGACTACCTCATCGCGTACATCGTGCTCGGCGTCTCGCTCGTTCTCGAGGGCATCTCGTTCATGCGCGCCTACCGCGAGGCCAGCCAGGTGGCCCACGAGCGCAGCACCGGCACGCTCGAGCACGTGATCGAGAGTTCGAATCCCACCCTGCGAGCGGTCTTCGCCGAGGATGCCGCGGCCCTCATCGGCATCGTGCTCGCCGGCGCGGGCATCGGCCTGCACCAGCTGACGGGCGATCCGGTGTGGGACTCACTCGGCTCCATCCTCGTCGGCGTTCTGCTCGGGCTGGTCGCCGTGGTTCTCATCGCTCGCAACCGCGCCTTCCTGCTCGGCCAGGCGGTGGGTCCCGTCATGCGCGACCTCGCGTTGCGGCAACTGCTCGAGCGGCCCGACATCGAACGGGTCACCTACCTGCACATCGAGTTCATCGGCCCGGCCCAGCTGCTCTTCATCGCGGCCGTCGACCTCGCGGGCGACGACAGCGAGTCGCACGTCGCGTACGCGTTGCGCCGCATCGAGGAGGAACTGACCGGCCAGCCCTACATCGTCGAGGCCGTGCTGACACTCTCCGCGCCCGACGAGGCCTCGCTCTCCGTCGCCGCCCCTGCCTGAGCAGCCGAGGCGACTCGCAGACCGTCGCACCACCTCCCCTGGCGAGTCGGATTGACGTTTCACTCAGGTTGCACATGGGACGATAGAGGAGCGTGTGCCTATCCCGCCTCCCCGTGGGGCCGCCTGTCGAGAGGAGTCCAGTGAGCCAGCCGTCGTTGCCATCGCGCCGAAGCAAGCGTGTTCAGCCCATTCGCCATGGCCGCCAGCCGCGCAATCACTGGGCGCTCAGCATCCTCAAGGCCACCGGCATCACCCTCGTCGTCGCACTGATCACCGGCACCTCCGTCGGCGCGTTCGCGCTCGGCGAGCTCAACAAGTCGGTCGCCTCGAACGCCATCGACATCTCCAACGGCGCCAAGGGCGCGACGCCTGCACCGGTTCCGCACATCGGGGCCATCGACGGCGGCTTCAACTTCCTGCTCGTCGGAACCGATAACGACGCCAACCAGGGCGACGCCTACGGTGAGCGCGACGCGACCCTCAACGACGTCAACATCCTGCTGCACGTCTCGGCCGACCATAAGTCGGGGGTCGTCGTGAGCATCCCCCGCGACCTCGTCGTGGCGCACCCCGACTGCACCGACCCGACGACCGGCAAGACCTTCGACGCCATGTCGGCGCGCCCCTTCAATGAGGCATTCGAGCGAGGCGGCCTCGGCTGCGTCGTCGCCACGGCCCAGAAGCTCACCGGCCTCGACATCCCCTACGCCGGCACGGTCTCGTTCAACGGCGTCATCGCCATGACGGATGCCATCGGCGGCGTTCCCGTCTGCGTCAACGAGCCCATCGACGACCCGTACACGGGCCTGAACCTGCCCGCCGGCAACACCACCATCTCGGGCGCGACGGCACTGGCGTTCCTGCGCAACCGACACGGCGTCGGCGACGGCAGCGACCTCTCACGCATCTCGGCGCAGCAGGCGTACATGTCCTCCCTCATGCGCACCATGAAGAGCGCGAGCACGCTGACCGACGTCGGCAAGCTGTACTCGCTCGCCCGAGCCGCGGCGACCAACGTGAAGCTCTCCTCGAACCTGGCGAGCCTGGACGCCATGGTCGCCATGGCGTACGCACTGAAAGACGTGAACCTCGACCAGCTGGTCTTCGTGCAGTACCCCGGCACGACGGGGGACCCCGACTTCCCCGGCAAGGTCATGCCGCAGCGCGACTTGGCGGAGCAGCTCTTCGCGGCCATCACCGCCGACAAGCCCATCAGCCTCGATGCCAACGCCCTGGGCGAGGGCGTCGTGAGCGACCCGTCGGTGCCGGCTCCCACCGATACTGCGGCGCCTGCTCCGGATGCGCCGGCCCCCACTGACGGCGCCACGGCCGCACCGACCGGGACCCCGTCGACCGCGGGGCCTGAGGTCATCGACGGCCTGAAGGGCCAGACCGCGAACACCCAGACCTGCGCCAAGGCGAACAACTAGCCACCGGCATCCGTCCTGCGCAGCGCGGGACGTGCGTGCGATACTGCTGCTGAGCGGGGCGGCGCGGTCGACGTGAACGGCGCGATGGTCTCGCGACCACAGTCGGGAGCGCTCATGACCCACGACACGGTGGCTGCCGATGCCACGGATGCCCTGCTGCTCGAGGAGTTCGAGGACCGCGTCGTCGCCACCATCAATCGCCCGCGACAGCGCAACGCCATCGACACGGCCGTCGTCGAGGCTCTCCACGCCCTCTGCGAGCAGCTCGAGCGCCATCCTCGCGTGCTCATCCTCACCGGCACCAACGGGGTCTTCGCGTCGGGAGCCGACATCCGCGAGATGAGGGAACGCACCCCGGCTGAGGCTCGGGCGGGCATCAATGCGCATGCCTTCATCCGCATCCGGGAACTCGACCTTCCCGTGATCGCGGCTGTGGACGGCTACGCCCTGGGTGGGGGGGCGGAACTGGCCTACGCCGCCGACATCCGCATCGGTACCCCGCGTGCGCGCTTCGGCAATCCGGAGACCGGCCTCGGCATCATCGCCTCGGCAGGTGCGGCCTGGCGGCTGCCGGAGATCGTCGGCGAGGGGCGCGCCACGGAGTTGCTGCTGACCGGACGGGTCATCGAGGCCGATGAGGCGCTGGCCATCGGCCTGCTCTCGTCGGTGCACGCCCCCGACGCGCTGCTGCCCGCGGCGCACGTGCTGGCCGATCGCCTCGGCAAGAACGATCGGGCGGCGGTGATCGCGATGAAGAAGGCGATCGCGGCGCCGCGGACCCAGCATCCGGCCATCGACCTCGAACTGCAGGGCGTGCTGTTCGAGAGCCCGGAGCGACAGCGGCGCATGGACGCTTTCCTCGAGGGGCGGCGCGACTGAGGCGACGCCCGCGTCTCAGGCCTTCAGAGCGAGTGCGAACGGCAGTACCGCCGACGCACCCGCCCGGCGCAACTCGCGCGCGGCCACCGTCATCGTCCACCGGGAGTCGACGAGGTCGTCGACAAGCAGCACGGGACCATCGGGCAGGGTCAGGGCCGAGGCGTCGAACCGGCCCCAGACGCCGGCCAGCCGGAACGCGCTGTTGCCGCCCGGAGAACCGCTCGGTCCGCCAGCCGACAGGCCGAGCGTGCCGAGGTACGGCAGGCGTCCAACCGAGGCCAGCCCCTCGGCGAGGGAGCCGACGAGCAACGGGCGGGACCGCGAGGGGACGGCGAGAACGGCGACCGGCCGGCTCTCCCACTGCCATTCGGAGAGCACCCGGATGCAGGCGGCGAGCACCTGCTCACTGAGTGGCGCGTCAGGGGTCGACGGTGCGAGCAGCTGACGCAGGGCGCCTCCCCATCCCAAGTCCGTCATCCGCGCGAGCGCACGACCTTCGGCGCTGCGCTCCCCCTCCGGGATGCGCCCCTTGACCGGCACCCCGAGCTTGTCGGCGCCGGTCGGCCACAGTGTGCGGGCTTCCACCGGCACGCCCACGCGCGTTAGCGACCCTGCAGCCGACGCGGCCGCCTCCCCCGTGACCTCCACCGGAAACCAGCGCCCGGCGCAGTTGTCGCACCGACCGCACGGCGCCGCGGTCGGGTCGTCGAGCGAGCGCTGCAACAGCTCCATGCGGCACTCCGTGGTGGTCTCGTATTCGAGCATGCGTTGCTGCTCGGCGACCCGGTCGGCGGCGATGCGCTCGTAGCGTTCGGCGTCGTACACCCAGGGTGACCCCGTGGCGACCCAGCCACCCTGCACCTTGCGAACGGCCCCGTCGACGTCGAGCACCTTGAGCAGCAATTCCAGCGGGGTGCGCCGGATGTCGACGAGGGCCTCGAGCGCCGGCGTGGAGGTCGGCCGGTCGGAGAGCGCCTCGATGACGCGCGACGCCCGAACCTCATCGGGCATGGACGACGTCGCGAAGTACTGCCAGATGTCGGCATCCTCCCGGCCGGGAAGCAGCAGCACGTCGGCGTTCTCGGTCGCTCGCCCGGCTCGGCCCACCTGCTGGTAGTACGCGACCGGCGATGACGGGGCACCGAGATGAAGCACGAAGCCCAGGTCGGGCTTGTCGAACCCCATGCCGAGGGCGCTCGTGGCCACGAGCGCCTTCACGGTGTTCTGCTTCAGCGCCTGCTCGGAACGTTCCCGTTCGTCGGCATCCGTCTGCCCGGTGTAGGCGCGCACGTCGTGCCCGGCCTCACGCAACAGCCTGGCGGTGTTCTCGGCCGCGCTCACCGTGAGCGTGTAGATGATGCCGGAGCCCGGCAACTCGTCGAGGTGGCTGAGGAGCCAGCCGAGACGCGCCTCGGCATCGGGAAGCCGCAGCACGCCCAAGCGCAGCGAAGTGCGGGCGAGCGGCCCGCGGATCGTCACCACGTCGGCACCCGGCCCGTCGGCGGATGCGGCGCCCAACTGCTCGGCGACGTCGTTGACGACCCGACTGTTGGCCGTTGCCGTGGTGGCGAGCACCGGAACACCGGCAGGCAGGGCGGCGATCAGGTCGCGCAGCCGGCGGTAGTCGGGTCGGAAGTCGTGCCCCCAGTCGCTGATGCAGTGCGCCTCATCGACCACGAGCATGCCCATTCTGCGCACGAGCGCCGGAAGCTGGTTCTCGCGGAAGGCGGGGTTGTTGAGACGCTCAGGGGAGACGAGCAGCACATCGACCTCGTCCCGGTCGAGCTGGCCGAGCAACTGCGTCCACTCGGTGACGTTCGTCGAGTTGATGGCCACGGCGCGCACTCCCGCGCGGGCGGCGGCAGCCACCTGGTCGCGCATGAGGGCAAGGAGCGGGGAGACGAGCACCGTCGGTCCGGCGCCGCGCTGGCGCAGCAGCAGCGTCGCGACGAAGTACACCGCAGACTTGCCCCAGCCGGTGCGCTGAACCACCAATGCGCGTCTGTGCCCGTCGACAAGGGTCTCTATGGCCTCGAACTGGCCTTCGTGGAAGTCCGCGTCATCGCGGCCCACCAGACGACGCAGTACGGCACGGGCATCCACGCGGGTCGATTCACTCACCGTCCCACTCTCGCATCCACCACGGACGGCGATGACCGCGCTCGCACGCTGTGGAGAGCCGGATGCCGGAGCCGACCCTGTGGACTCAGGCCGCGGGCTGGCAGACGGCTGCGGCCTTCTGCGCCTCGGCCATCTGGTCCGCCGACCACGGCAAGGCGATCTCGGGCCTCTCCCGACCGCTCGAGGATGCCGCCTTGGCAGCGATCGAGGCGAGCTGCAGCGCGACCGAGCGCGCGAAGTCCTTGCCGGCCGTCGCGTTGTTGAGCATGACCGCAACGGTCAGTCCGCTGCCCGGGTCGGAGTAGGCCGCACTCAGGTAACCGCCCGCTGCTGCGGATGCACCCCGGAGCGGACCGTACTGCGCGGCGCCGAGCCCGTACCCCTGCCACGACGGCGCATCGGCGCTGAAGGGTACCGTCTGCCACTGCGCCTTGTAGGAGGTCTTGCTCACGAGGGCTCCCGTCGCCAGCGCCTGCGCCCAGGTGTGCAGGTCATCCAGCGATGAGACCATTCCACCTGCCGTCCAGCCCGATGACGGCGAGGTGCGCGAGACATCCCGCACGGCATCGCAGACCACATTCCCGTCGCCGCCCCGCGGCGCCAGGTATCCCGCGGGATGCGACCCGGGAACGGTCAGCGTGGCCGCGTCGGGGAAGGCCGTTCCGTTCAGGCCGAGCGGAGAGAGCACGTATTGGTTGTAGAGGTCGCTCCATGACCGGGTCGTGCGCGCCTGCAGGGCCATCCCGAGCAGCACGTAGCCCGTGTCGGATGACGCCCAGACCGTGCCGGGCGCGGCCACACGTCCGCCGGCCAAGCCGTTGGACGCCAGCTCCAGGGGCGGCCAGATGCGTTCCGGGTTCTGCGCGAACTGGCCGGCGAGCATCGTCGAGTAGTCGGCCAGTCCTGAGGTCCCCTGGCAGAGCTGGCCCAGGGTGATCCCGTCGGTTCCGGGTACGGAGGGCAGCACGTCGATGAGCTGCTCATCGAGGCGCACCACCTTCTCCTCCACGAGCCGCAGCAGAACGGTGCAGGTCATCCCCCGGGTGAGCTCGCCGATGCGGAAGTGCTCGTCGGTGTTCATCGGAGTGTGCCCGCCGATGGTGGTGGTTCCCGACGCCGTCGTCCACTCCCCCGCCCAGGGCGCCCAGACGCCGGCGACGACGCCGGAGGAGGCGGACTGCGCCATGGCACTGTCGACGGCGGCCTTCAAGGCGTCCGCGGTCTCCTTGGGCAGGGATGCGGATGCCGACGACGGCAGCTTCGAGCGTGCATAGCCGGGAGCCGTGCAGGCCGTGAGCGCGAGCGCCAGCGTGATGGCGAGGGCGCCGGCAACGCGCATCCGTCGTCGGCTGCTGCTCACGTCTCCCCCTCCGCCCCCGGTGCCCTGATTCTATCGGTGTCGATACGCGCGCGGCCCCGGGGGCGCGCATAACGAATGCGCGACAAAGCCCGGCACGCGTCGGCGCTGCGCGGCTATTCCAGGTCGCCTTCGACCGGGGCGGGGCCGCCCTGCATGAATCGCACCACGTCGGGGTCGACGATGATGTCGCTCGGGCGCAGCGGTCGGGCAAGGTACAAACCCCGGATGCTCGTCAGCCGGCTCAGCGCGACGTAGGTCTGCCCCGGGCTGAACGCGCGGGCTCCGAGGTCGATGATGGCGGTGTCATAGGTCGCGCCCTGCGACTTGTGCACCGTGACCGCCCACGCGAGCCGCAAAGGGTACTGGGTGAACTCGCCGATGACATCCTTGGCGAGCTTCTTCGTGAGGGGGTCGTAGCTGTACTTGATCTTCTCCCAGACCGCCGGCTCGACCTCGTGCTCCTCCCCGTCCACCTCCACCCAGACGTTGCCCGATATGCGGGTGACCGTTCCCAGGGTGCCGTTGACCCACCGGGGACCGCCCTCGGCGCCGCTGTCGTTGCGCAGGAACATCACCTGCGCGCCCACCTTGAGCTCGAGCCGTTCGTCTGCGGGGAAGGCGCGGCCGGTGAATTCGCCGACCACCTCCGCCTCGTTGGTATGGGACTTGCCGGGCAGGCGGCGCAGCGCGGCGGCGTTGATGCGATTGACCGTGTCGTTCCGGGTGGCGAGGGTGATGGCGCCCTCTTCTGGCAGCGGGCGCCGCGCGCCGTAGCCGTTGAGCGCTCCACCGATCTCGGGCGTCACCTGGCCGTGGCGCACGGCGTTGAGCATGTGCTTGAAGCCGGCGTCGCTCTGGCGGTGGATCTCGCCGAGTTCGAAGATGCGCAGACCGGCCTCCTGCCAGACGTGCGCGTCGAAGAACCACATCGAGCGGTAGTGGTCCAGGTAGTACGCGCGCTCGTCGGCGTCGCCGGGAACGGGAGCGAGCTGGTACGGATCGCCGAAGAGCACCACCTGCACGCCGCCGAAGGGAACCTCGGGCTTCTGGCGCGCCTGCCTCAGGCTGCGGTCCATCGCATCCAGCAGGTCGGCGCTGACCATGCTGACCTCGTCTACGACGAGCGTGTCGATGGTGTTGAGCAGCTTTCTGGTGACGTCGTTCTGGTCGATCTCGTGATCGGCGATCAGCCCGATCGGCAGCCGGAAGAGGGAGTGGATGGTCTGACCGCCCACCCCGAGGGCGGCGACTCCGGTGGGCGCGCAGATGACGATCTGCTTCTCGGTGTTCCAGTTGAGGTGGTTCAGCAGCGTCGACTTGCCGGTGCCGGCCCGGCCGGTGACGAAGACGTGGTCGCGCGTGGACTCGATCGCCTCGAAGACCGCCGCCTGCTCGGGGGACAGGGCGATGAACGACACAGCACGCCTCTCGATCACGACTCTCCACCCACATTAGGCGACCCGGCCGTGACCGGGGGCGCACGGCATGCCCGCCCCTAGAATGACTGCGTGCAACCGGGTGCTGGGCAGGAGGGGGACGGCGCCGCCGATCCCCGGCCCACCGACGCGCCCGGCATGGAGGCCGTAGGCTCGGATGCCCGCCTCACGGAGACGGCAACGGCATCCCAGCCGGGAACCGAGCAGCACGTCGTGCCTCGCACGCTGCCTCCCCTGGTTCGCGCCTACGCGGGCGACCCCGACGTCGCGCCGACGGCTGTGCCCGCGACGAGTCCCTTCGGCATCACCGTTCCCGTGCCGATCATCTCGGATCGCGAGCTCGGGCTGTCCCATCCCGGCGCCCACGTCGCGGGGGCACCGGTACGCCTTGGGGCGGTGGTCTCCGGGGCAGTGCCACTGGAGGCCGCGGCCCCGCAACCGACGACGACCCCTCTCATCGCCATCGCGCTCTGGTGCGGTGTCGCCGTGCTGCTGCTGACCGCGCTCGTCTCGGCGATCGGATCGCTGAACCGCGACGTCTACAGTCCCTCCGGCTTCGTGCGCGAGTACCTCACCGCCCTCGAGGAGCGCAATGCCGACGTCGCGCTCTCCTTCCCCGGCGTCGACCTGACGAAGGCCCAACTCGCCGAGGCCGGGCTGCCGACGGATGCCGCCCGCACCCTGCTGCGCTCCTCCGTTCTTCGCGCGCCGAAGAACCTCGAATTCGTCAGCGACACTGCCGATGCGAAGGGCGTGCGCACCGTCGTCTACCGCGCCACGCTCGGAACGCAGCGCGATGAGGTCAGCTTCCGCGTCGAGCGCAACGGATCGTGGGCAGGCGTGTTCCACAGCTGGCGCTTCGCGACGAGCCCGCTCGGGGCGGTGTCTGTGACCGTGCTGCACGACAGCAGCTTCAGCGTCAACGGCCTCACGCTCGATGCTCGCGTGCAGGAGGCGCCTGATGCTCAGGCCGGGTTCAGTCACAGCGCGCGCTACCTGGTGCTCACCCCGAACCTGTACACCTTCAGCCGGCGGTCGCCGCTGCTGGAGGCCGCCGCGAAGCCGGTACCGCTCGCCCAGTCCGGCACGACCGAGGTGAGCATCGACGTTCAGCCCACCGCCACCTTCGTGAGCGAAGTGCAGACGCAGATCAACACCTACCTGACCGACTGCGCCAAGCAGCAGGTTCTGCAGCCCACCGGCTGCCCGTTCGGAACGGTCATCGACGACCGGCTCACCAGTCCCCCGGCGTGGTCGATCGTCGAGGACCCCGTCGTCAGTCTCGTCGCCGACGAGAGCGCCTTCCAGATGCCGCCCGCCGACGGTACCGCCCATGTCTCCGTCGGCGTGCAGTCGCTCTTCGACGGCGACGAATCCACCATCGAGCGTGACGAGTCTTTCACGATGGCGGCGACGGTCACCATCGGAAGCGACAACGCACTGAACATCCAGCTGCACTGACGCACGTCTTCTGCAGACCCGCCGGCACCCGGATGTGCGGCCGCGAGGACGCCCTGCTCAGGAGGCGGCGTCGCGCTGCGCGAGGGCGGCGAGCCGGGCGTTGTAGGCCGCCAGCTCGGCCTCCCCGGTGCGGTCGGCGTTGCGATCGCGGCGTCGGGTCTCACGCTCGTCGGCCCGGCTCCACTGGATGGCCACCGTGATGGCGAGCGCGAGCGTCGGGATCTCCCCAACGCTCCAGGCGATGCCGCCGCCGAACTGCTGGTCGGCCAGCGCATCCGTTCCCCAGCCCATCGCTCCGTACCAGTCCGAGAGCAGCAGGCCGGTCGCGGTCATGATGGCGAGGCCGAAGAAGGCGTGGAACGCCATGGTCAGCAGCAGGAGCAGCAACCGGAAGGGGTACGGGAGCCGGTACGGAACCGGGTCGACCCCGATGAGCGACTGCACGAACAGGTAGCCGGTCAGCAGGAAGTGCACCGTCATCCACTCGTGGCCGATGTGGTCGGTCGTGGCCCAGCTGAACAAGGGCGAGTAGTAGAAGATCCACAACGAGGCCGCGAAGAGCACCGCGGCCACGATGGGATTGGCGAGCACCTGCGCGGGCTTGGAGTGCACCGCCAGCAAAATCCACTCGCGGCCTCCGCGACTGCCGTCCTTGCGGGGGCGGATGGCGCGCGCGGCCAGGGTGACCGGTGCGCCCGGCACCAGCAGCACCGGCACCGCCATCGTGAGGGTCATGTGCGCGAGCATGTGTGTGCTGAACAGGTACTGGCCGTAGAGATTGACGGCACCGTTCGTGATGTAGAAGAGCACGAGCATGCCGGCGACCCACAGCACCGTGCGGTACACCGGCCACTTGTCGCCGCGCGCCCGCAATCGACGAACGCCGGCGAGGTAGAAGAAGATGCCGAAGGCGCACACGAGCAGCCACAGCAGGTCGAAGTCCCACGAGGTGAGGTAGCGGGCTCCCTCGAGCGGTGCGGGCAGCGGCTGTCCCGTCAGCAGTTCGGCCGGGGTGCGGCCGGAGGGCACCGACTCCGAGACCGGGGTGGCGGTGCGCGCCAGGGCGGCCGCGAGCCCCGAGGCGATGCCCATGAAGGCGAGTTCGGCGAGCACGATGCCCCAGAACCAGCCGTTGCCGGGGCGCCCGGAGGCCTCGGAGCGCTGCATGCGCCCGATGGCGTACCGGCGCTGAACGGCTCCGAAGCATCCGATGGCGAGCAGCGCGGCGATCTTGCCGAAGACGAGCACGCCATAGGGCGTCAGCAGGTTTCCCCACGTTCCCACGCGCAGGGCGGCACTCACGTAGCCGGATGCGGCGACGCAGATGAAGGCGATGAGGGCGACGCTCGAATACCGGCCCAGCACGGCGACCAGGCGGCCGGCGGGCAGGTGCCGCCGCAGCATCACGATGGTCAGCAATCCGCCCAGCCAGATGGCAGCGAACACGATGTGAATCCCCAGCGCCACGATGGCCGCGTTGTGCCCGGCCGTTCCGGCGGCGTGACCCTGTTGGGCCATCGGCACGAGCGAGGCGACGGCCACGAGCGTCACGAAGACGAGCGCCGTGTGGTTGCGCACGGCGAAGGCGAGAACCGTGACGAGGGCGCCGATGAGCGTCGTGCCGAGCCACGCCTGCCCTAGGGGGATGTCGGTGAGGAACTGGCTCAGCGTCGCGCCGAAGCGCTCGTCGAGGCCGAACGGCGTGTTCGTCACCGAGAGGAAGGTGAGGAAGCCGGTGACCGCAGATGCGACAGTGAAGACAGCCGCGGATGCCGCTGCCACGTCGAGCGCCGCGTCGAACTCCGGCTCCTTCGGGCTCAGGGCCCAGCAGGCCAGAACCAGGGCGCCGATCATGCCTGCTGCGGCGAGGTCCACGATGAGCGTCGCCGTCGGAAGGCCCCAGCGCACCAGGGCACCCGGGTCTTCGAGCGCCTGCGGGGAGGCGCCGCCGCCGTAGGAGAGCGCCGCGATGAGCGCGACAAGTGCCACTGCCACGAGCACGGCAGGACCGAGGACTCGGGCGGTGCGATTCACCCCCCAAGTCTACGTTCGCGTGGCTGGGCGCCTTCTGCCACCGAGGACGACGAAAGGCCCGGCATCCGCCGGGCCTTTCGTGGTGGAGCGTGGACTACTTGGCGGCAGCCTTGAGCTTGCTGCCAGCGGAGACCTTGACCGAGTTGCCGGCGGCGATCTCGATGCTCTCGCCGGTCTGCGGGTTGCGGCCGGTGCGCGCGGCACGGTGGGTGCGCTCGACGGCGAGCCATCCCGGGATCGAGACCTTGGTGCCCGAGCCGACGGCGTCGGCGAGTGCGTCGAACAGTCCGCCGATGACGCGGTCGACGGTGGCCTGGCTCTCGCCGGTGCCCGCAGCGATCTTCGCGACGAGCTCGGTCTTGTTCAGCGTGTCAGCCATTGAGTGTCCTCCTCGGACGTGTGTCTGTAGATACAGCTATCGAGTTATGTCAGGGCAGCACCGGATCGGTAAGCCCCCACGGCCGTGATGACCGCCTCGAACATAACAGAGATCGGCTTGTTTCCGCGGATTTCCGCCCTTTAGGGCGAAACGACACGCCGATTTCGCGCAGCATCCGTCACATCCGTCACCCTGATGAACGCGAAGAGGGCGCCGGCCGAAGCCGACGCCCTCTCGAGGTGCTGCGAGCCTTACCAGCTCGACTTGGTGATGCCGGGAAGCTCACCGCGGTGCGCCATGTCGCGGAAGCGCACACGGGAGACACCGAACTTGGTGAGAACGCCGCGGGGGCGGCCGTCGATGGCGTCGCGGCTGCGCACGCGCACCGGCGAGGCGTTGCGGGGCAGCTTCTGCAGGCCGACGCGAGCGGCTTCGCGCTCCTCGTCGGTCGAGGTCGGGCTCACGAGAGCCTTCTTGAGCTCGGCGCGCTGGGCGGCGTAGCGCTCCACGACGACCTTGCGCTGCTCGTTACGGGCGATCTTGCTCTTCTTGGCCATTCTTAACGCTCCTCGCGGAAGTCGACGTGCTTGCGCACTACGGGGTCGTACTTCTTCAGCACGAGACGGTCGGGGTCGTTACGGCGGTTCTTGCGGGTCACGTAGGTGTACCCGGTTCCAGCCGTGGAACGAAGCTTGATGATGGGACGGATGTCCTGCTGCTTTGCCATCAGATCTTCTCCCCGCGGGCCAGGATGTCCTTGACGACGGACTCGATGCCACGAGCGTCGATCACCTTGATGCCCTTGGCGGACACGTTCAGGGTGACGTTACGGCGAAGCGACGGAACGAAGTACGTCTTCTTCTGCACGTTGGGGTCGAAGCGCCGCTTGGTGCGACGGTGCGAGTGCGAGATGGCGTGACCGAAGCCGGGAACGGCTCCTGTCACCTGGCACACTGCTGCCATGGTTGTTCCTCCAATACCGAGGGGCTGATGCCCCTCCCAAGATCTCTTGTCGGCATGCGTCGGCCCGTTTTCGAGAGAATCGGGGAGTCGGCATACGATCCAGGCGCTGAGATCACGCCTAGCCAAAGGGAGAGTCTACGTCATGCCGGGCGTGTCGCCAAACCGGCAGCCGGCGGCCCCGCTGTGAATCTGCAGGACGAGCGGCACGGCGGGCGGCTATTCCGCTCGCCGTGCCGCTGATCCTGCAGATTCGATGCTGAGGGCGGTGCACTCCGCGCACAGGCCGAAGACATCGACCACGTGGGCGGCCTGGGTGAAGCCGTGCTGTGCGGCCACGCCCTGCGCCCAGGTCTCCACCGGCTCCGCACCGATCTCGACGGTCAGCCCGCAGTTGCGGCAGATGAGGTGATGGTGGTGCCCCGTGCTCGTGCACGCCCGGTACAGGCTCTCGCCCTCGGGGGACTGCAGCGAGTCGGCCTCGCCCTGCTCGGCCAGGCTGGCGAGCGCTCGGTAGACGGTGGCCAGCCCGATGGGGGAGCCGCCCGCGTGCAGCGCGCCGTGCAGGCCCTGCGCGCTGATGAAGCCGCCGCTGGCATCTAGTGCCTCCCGCACGGCCTCCCGTTGCCAGGTGTTGCGCTTCATACCCTCGCTCCTTCGTCTCTCAAGGCTAGCCGCGGCATCCGCCGAACCAGCAGCGCTGCCATGAAGAACCCCGCAGCGAGAAGGGCGATGGCCGGCCCCGCGGCCACATCGAGCGAGCGCGAGAGCAGCACCCCGAGCAGCCCGGATGCTGCGCCGATGATCGGCGCGACCACGAACATCGAGCCCACTGTCGGCGCGAGCAGCCGTGCCGCGGCCGCGGGAGCGGCGATCAGCGCGATCGCGAGGATGGCGCCGGCGGCCGGCATGGCGGTCACGACCGTCGCCGTGATGAGCACGAGCACGACCACGTCGAACGGAAGCGTGCGGAAGCCCGCCGCGGCGAACCCCGAACGATCGAACGTCTGGAAGAGGATCTGCTTGCCCATCGCCGCGAGTACGACCAGGGCGACGACGAGCACGCTCGAGGTGAGCACGATGTCGCTCGTCGAGACCGAGAGGATCGAGCCGACGAGGAAGGACTCGAGGTGCACGGGCACGTCGGGGCTGGCGGCCTGCATGAGCGCACCGATCGCGAACCCCGCGGTCAGCACGATGCCGGCGGCCACCTGGCCCCCCTGCCGGCGCACGCGCGTGATGAGGGCCATGATTCCCACGATGACGACACTGGCCAGTGCGGCGCCCAAGGGGATGTTCCACCCCAGCAACGCCGCCGCGACCGCGCCGGGGAAGGTCGCGTGGGTCAGCGCCTGGGCGAAGAACACGCGGCGGCGCAACACGACGAGCACGCCGACGAGCCCGCAGAGTGCGCCGATGAGCGCCGCCGCCAGCAGCGCCTTCTCGAAGTAACCCATCAGGCCCTCCGCATCCGGTCACGCGCGAGCCGACCCAGCAGCACGATCGCATAGAGGGCGACGAGCGTGACCACCACCGTCGATCCGGCCGGCAGTGAGACCCCGCCCGAAACAGATGCCGCGAAGCCGAGCCCCAGCCCGAGCCACGCGGCGAGCGCGCACGCCACGGCGGCGAGGGGGAACAGCATCCACAACCGCAGGGTGAGCAGGCGGGCGATCGCACCGGGAACGATGAGCACGGCGAGCACGAGCAGGTTGCCGACGGCACTGGATGCGGCCACGACGACGAGCGCGATCGCGACGTTGAGCACGAGGTCGAGCGCGAGCGGGCGGAAGCCGGAGGCCTCGCTACCTCGGGGGTCGAAGGCACGGTAGACCTGCGCGGGCAGGGTGGCGAGCACCGCGAGCACGGCGAGGCCGCAGATGGCGATCGTGCGCCAGAGGTCGGCATCCGTCACCGTGAGCAGGCGTCCGAAGAGCAGGGCGTCGAGCTGGCCGGCGAAGTCCGTCTGCCGAGAGACGACGAGCACGCCGATGGAGAAGAACCCGGTGAGCACGACGGCGATGGCCGAGTCCGACGCCACGCCGCGCCGCGTCAAGAGCGTGAGCAGCGCCGCCGCGAGCACGGCCGTGATGACGGCGCCGAGGAAGAGTCCGTCGCGGCCGCCCCACACGAATCCGATCGCGATGCCCGGGAAGACCGCGTGGGTGAGGCCGTCGCTGATGAACTCGAGCCCGCGCAGGTTCACGAGCACGCCGACGACGCCCGTGACGACCGAGAGGGCGAGCAGCACGCCGAGCGCCCGCGCCATGAACGGCAGCTGGAAGGCGGTGAAGAGCCAGTCCATCAGTGGCCCTCGTGGCCGGGGACCACAAGGGTGTGCTCGTCGACCTCGACGCCGACCCCGCCGAACGCCGCCTGCACGTTGTCGAGGGTGAGCACCCTCGTCGTCGGGCCGCAGGCGACCTGCCCGCCGTTCATGAGCAGCACGGTGTCGCAGACCTCGCGGGCGAGCTCGAGGTCATGCGTGGAGACCATCACCGCCACACCGCGCTCCTTCAGTACCCGCAGCGTCTGCACGAGGGCGTCGCGGTTGGCCTGGTCGAGGCCGTTGAACGGCTCATCGAGCAGAAGCAGTCCCGGCCCCGACGCGAGAGCACGCGCGAGCAGTCCACGCTGCTGCTGGCCGCCCGACAGGTCGCCGAAGCGCGTTGCGGCCCGATCGGCGAGTCCGACGGCCTCGAGCGACCGGCGCACCGCATCCGTGTCGGCGCGACCGGGCCAACGGAAGTAACCGAGGGAGCGGTAGCGGCCCATGGTCACCACCTGCTGCAGCGTGAGGGGGAAGTCGGGGTCGAGCTCGTCGCTCTGCGGCAGGTAGCCGATGCGCCGACGGGCGGCGCGCGCCGCGGCGGCAGCGCGTGCGGCGGGCAGGCCGCTGCGCACCTGGCCGAAGGATTCGAATCGTCCTGCGGTGACCGGGATCAGCCCGAGCACCCCTTTGAGCAGTGTCGACTTGCCCGAGCCGTTCGGCCCGATGAGGGCGACCGCCTCTCCGGCCGCCATCTCGAGGCTCACGCCGTGCACGGCGGCCGTGCCGTTGTACGAGAAGGCGGCGTTCTCGAGGCGCAGCACCGCATCCGTCGTCGGGTTCGCGCCGCCCCGCGATGAACGGATGCTCGCGCCGCTCACTGCAGCTCCGCCGGCAGTTCGGTGGGGGTGACGCCCCACGAGTCGAGCAGTTGGCGCACGTTGTGCAGCTGGGCCCGAATATAGGTGTCGCCGTCGCTGCCCGCCGGGCCGAGCGAGTCGCCGTAGAGGGCGTCGTCACCGTCGTACACCTTCACTCCCGCCTCGCGGGCGATGGTGTCGGCGAGCTTGGGGGAGAGGCTGGCCTCGCTGAAGACGGCGGTCGTTCCGGTTGCCTTGATGTCGACCACCAGCCGGTCGATCTCGGCGGCGCTCGGCTCGGCGTTGTCGTCGAAGCTCGGGATGACACTGCCGACGTAGTCGATTCCGTACGCCTCAACGAAGTAGCCGAAGGCGTCGTGGTTGCTCACGAACAGGCGCTGGGCCGCAGGGACGGTGTCGACGTTCTGCCGGGTCCAGTCATCCAGCGCGGTCAGCTTGGCCGTGTACGCCTCTGCGCGGTCCTGGATGGCGGATGCCTGCCGCGGGTAGCCGGCGGCCAGGGCGTCGGCGATGGTGTTCACCATCTGCGCGGCGCGGCGCGGGTCGGTCCAGATGTGCGGGTTGCTGCCGTGCTCTTCACCCGACTCGGCTGCGCCGTGCCCGTCCAGCGCGATGCCCGTGCTCGCGTCGACGACGACGGCATGCGAGCCTGACGCGTCGATGGCATCCTTCAGCCATTCCTCCAGGCCGGCGCCGTTCTCGACGATCAGGTCGGCCTGGCTGAGGGCCACGAGGTCGGAGGCCGACGGGTCGTAGCTGTGGGCACTCTGGTTGGGCTGGATGAGTTGCGTCACCTGCGCGGCCGAACCACCGACCTCTCGAGTGAAGTCGGCGACCTGGGTCGTGGTGGCGACGACCGAGAGTGCGTTCGGATCGAACGGCTCGGCCGTCGCGGTCGGCGATGTGGCGGGCAGGGGCGCGCATCCGGCGAGCACCAGCACCGCTGCCGCCACGCCGATGGCCGATGCCCACGTCTTCCTCACGCCTCGACGCTAACGCTATTGATAATCATTGTCAAAATGCTGGTTCGAAAAGCAGCCGGGATGCGGAGGGCTCTGCCAGCCTCCTGCCAGCGCGCTCACCGCCGGGGCCGGTAGGCTGCCGCCCGGCCCTGTCCCTGACGAAAGCTCTTCATGCGCCGCTCACAGCTCCTTCTCGCGTCCGCCGCCTCACTGACGGTGCTCGCAGCCCTCACGGCCTGCTCCAGCGGCAGCCCGTCGCCGGCCAGCACCACGACCGCCGCAGCGGCGGGTGATGTCGATGTGTGCGCGACCCCGTCGGGGAGTGCATCGAAGTCGGTCACGGTCACCCAAGACGTCGCGACGACGCCGACCGCCACCTTCGACAACGGCATCAGCGTCAAGAAGACCGAGCGCACCGTCGTCGTCAAGGGCACCGGCAAGGAGTTGAAGGCCGGCGGCACCGCGACCGTCGCCTACGCGGTCTACAACGGCTCGACCGGCAAGCAGATCGACGCCTCCGGCTACGACGGCACCACCCAGCCGCAGTTCACGGCGAGCGCCTCCGCGCTCATGACCGGCCTGGCCAAGACCATCGGCTGCGTGAATGAGGGCTCGCGCGTCGTCTCGGTCATCCCTCCCGCCGACGCCTTCGGCAAGGACGGCAACACCCAGCTCGGCATCGGCGCCAAGGACAACCTCGTGGTCGTGCTCGACGTCAAGAAGATCCTTCCCGACAAGGCGTGGGGTGCAGAGCAGCCCGCTCCTGAGGGCCTGCCGGCGGTGAAGCTCGCCAAGGACGGCAAGCCCACGATCACGCTGCCCAAGACGGATGCCCCCACTGAGTTCAAGGTGGGCGTGCTCAAGAAGGGAAACGGCGCCGTCGTCGCCGAGGGCGCGACCGTGACGGTGCAGTACCAGGGCACGTCGTGGGACACCGGCAAGATCTTCGATCAGAGCTGGGGACGCGGCACCGCCCAGTTCTCGCTCGCCCAGGTCGTTCCCGGCTTCTCGAAGGCCATCGCCGGCCAGACCGTCGGCTCGCAGGTGATCGCGGTGCTCCCGCCGGTGGATGCCTACGGTGAGAAGAGCGACTCCAACACGAGCGAGCTCGCCGGCCAGACGCTCGTCTTCGTGATCGACATCCTCGCCGCGAGCTGACCCGGGCCGCTGCGGCGGCATCCGCTCTGCGCCACTTTCACGGCCCCTGCACCAGTTGTTCTGGCGCAGGGGCCGTTTTCGTGGCGCAACGGATGCGGGCCGCGGGCGGGCGCGGGCGGGCGGGCTACTCCAGCAGCAGCGCGGGTTCCTCGATGATGGAGGCGACGTCGGCCAGGAACCGGCTCGCCACATCGCCGTCGACCACGCGGTGGTCGAACGAGGCGCCGATGGTCGTGACCTGGCGCACCCGCACCTCGCCGTCGACGACCCAGGGCTTGGGCTTGATGGTTCCGAGGGCGACGATGCCGACCTCGCCGGCGTTGAGGATGGGCGTGCCCGTGTCCATGCCGAAGACGCCGATGTTGGTGACGGTGATCGTGCCGCCCTGCATGTCGGCCGGCGTGGTCTTGCCGTCGCGAGCCGTCAGGGTGAGCTGCTCGAGCGCCTGAGCGAGCTCGACGAGCGACATCGCCTGCGCCTCTTTGACGTTCGGCACGATGAGACCGCGGGGCGTGGCGGCGGCGATGCCGAGGTTCACGTAGTGCTTGACGATTATGTCCTCATCGGTCCACGCCGCGTTGACCGTGGGGTTGCGACGCACCGCCCACACGATGGCCTTCGCCATGATGAGCAGCGGCGAGACCCGGATGCCGGCGAAGTCCGTGGAGGCCTTCAGCCGCTTGACGAACTCCATCGTGCGCGTGGCGTCCACGTCGACGAAGAGGCTCACGTGGGGGGCCGTGAATGCGCTCGAGACCATGGTCTGGGCGATCATCTTGCGCACGCCCTTCACGGGGATGCGCTCCTCGCGCGCGTCGGGCCACTCGGGCGTCTCGATGTTGCGGAACACGCTGGCCTGGCTCGCCTCACGCACGACGTCGTCGCGGGTGACGTCGCCGATCGGGCCGGTCGGCGTGACCGTTGCGAGGTCGACGCCGAGGTCTTTGGCGAGCTTGCGGATGGGGGGCTTCGCCAGGATCGGGCCGGCGGATGTCGCGGGGGCCGGCAGCGGCCGGGCGAGGGGCTGCGCCGAGCTGTGGTGCACCGCTGCCGGGGCGAGCTGCTCGTGCGCGGCGGGGACGGTGTGCGAGCGTCGCCGGCGGGATCCGCCGTGGCCGGTGGCGCCGTGGCCGACCAGTACCGGATCGGGCTTCTGCTCGGGCTCGGTCGCGGCCGGGGCGGAGGCTGCGCTGCCGGATGCGGTAACCGGCTCGACCGGTTGCACCGCACTGCCGACGCCGACCTCGCCCACGACGGCTGGAGTCTGCGTCGCATCCGCCGCGCCGGCCGCGGCATCCGCCACCGTGATGAGGGCGGTTCCGACGTCGATCGTCTGCCCCTCCTGCACCAGCAGCGCGCCGACGACTCCGGCATAGGGGGAGGGCAATTCGACGAGCGACTTCGCGGTCTCGATCTCGACGAGCACGTCGTTCACCGCCACGGTGTCGCCCGGGGCGACCCGCCACTGCACGATCTCGGCCTCGGTCAGCCCCTCACCGACGTCGGGCAGGCGGAAGGTCAGCTCGCTCATGGTCACCTCTCGTGCTCAGTACGCCAGCGCGCGGTCGACGGCCTCGAGCACACGGTCGGGGCTCGGCAGGAAGTGCGTCTCCACGGCGGCCGGCGGGAAGGGCGTGTCGAAGCTCGAGACCCGCAGCACGGGTGCCTGCAGAAGGTAGAAGGCGCGTTCTGCGATGGTCGCGGCGATCTCGCTGCCCACGCTCACGAACCCCGATGCCTCCTGCGCGACGACGACGCGCCCCGTCTTCTCGACGGAGGCGAGCACGGGCCCGTAGTCGATGGGGGAGAGGGAGCGCAGGTCGATGACCTCGAGGCTCGTGCCCTCCTCGGCGGCGATGTCGGCCGCCTCGACGAGCGTCGTCACCATGGCACCGTGGCCGATGACGGTCACATCCGTTCCCGAGCGCACGACTTTTGAGGCGTGCAGGGGAGTGGGCTCGCCCTCGAACTCGACGGTGCCCTTGGGCCAGTAGCGGCTCTTGGGCTCGAAGAACAGCACCGGGTCATCGCTGCGGATGGCCTGCTGGATCATCCAGTACGCGTCGTTCGGCGTCGCCGGACTCACCACCCGCAGGCCGGGCGTGTGAGCGAAGTACGCCTCTGGGCTCTCCTGGTGGTGCTCGATGGAGCCGATGTGGCCGCCGTAGGGCACCCGGATGACGACGGGCATGCTCACCCCGCCCTCGTGGCGGTTGCGCATGCGGGCGAGCTGCGTGGTGATCTGGTCGAACGCCGGGAAGATGAAGCCGTCGAACTGGATCTCGATCACCGGGCGGTAGCCGCGCATCGCGAGGCCGATCGCCGTTCCCACGATGCCCGCCTCGGCGAGGGGCGTGTCGAGCACGCGCTTGTCGCCGAACTCCTGGATGAGCCCCTCCGTCACCCGGAAGACGCCGCCGAGGGGACCGATGTCCTCTCCCATGAGCAGCACCTTGGGGTCATCGCGCAGTGCCTGCCGCAGCCCCGCGTTGATCGCCTTACCGAGGGGTAGGCTTGCGCTCCCCGTGGGACGCGCGGGCACCTGGGTCTGCGCCTCGGCCGTGATCGTGTCGGTCATTCTGCCTCCTCGAAGCTGGCTTCGTAGGCCTCGAACCAGGCGCGCTGCTCGGCCAGAACCGGATGCGGTTCCGCGTAGACATTGTCGAAGATCACGTCGACGTCGGGGCCGACGATCTCCAGGGCCCGACGACGGGCGTCGGCGGCGAAGTCCGCGGCCTCCTCGTCGACCTCGTCGAGGAACGCCTGGTCCACGCCGCGTGCCTTGAGGAACGCGGTCATGCGGGCTATGGGATCGCGCTGCACCCACTCCTCGAGAGCCGCATCCGTGCGGTACTTCGTGGGGTCGTCGGCGGTGGTGTGGGCGCCGACCCGATAGGTCATCGCCTCGATGAGGGCGGGGCCCTTTCCGGAGCGCGCGTCGTCGAGGTGCTTGGCCGTGACCGCGTACGAGGCGAGAACGTCGTTGCCGTCGATGCGATCGGCGCGCATGCCGAAGCCGCGGCCTCGCAGGGCGAGCGGAGTACGACT
This sequence comes from Rathayibacter sp. YIM 133350, assembly GCF_037404875.1. NCBI lineage: Bacteria > Bacillati > Actinomycetota > Actinomycetes > Micrococcales > Microbacteriaceae > Rathayibacter > Rathayibacter sp. YIM 133350. The sequence goes on along the minus strand of NZ_JBBELO010000034.1, from coordinate 48,830 downwards.
CTGCCGCTCGACCGGCACCGAGATGGCCCAGCCGTTGTTCTGAAGGAAGAAGACCTGGGGCGTCTGGTAGCTCGCCGCGAAGACGAGGGCCTCGTTGGCGTCACCCTGCGAGGACGCACCGTCGCCGTAGTAGACGATGACCGCCTCGTCCCGATCGGCATCGCCGGTCGCGGTCGCGCCGTCGAACTGCAAACCCATCGCGTAGCCCGTCGCATGCAGGGTCTGCGAGGCGAGCACGAGCGTGTAGAGGTGGAAGTTGCCGTTCTCCTCGGGAACCCAGCCGCCGAGCGTGACGCCCTTCAGCATCCTCAGGATGTCGACGAGGTCGAGCCCCCGGATGAGGCCGACGACGTGCTCCCGGTACGACGGGAAGATGTGATCGTGCGGCTTGGATGCCAGGGCCGAGCCGACCTGCGCGGCCTCCTGTCCGTGGCTGGGCACCCACAGCGCGAGCTGCCCCTGCCGCTGCAGGTTCGCGGCCTCGCGGTCGAACCGGCGCACCCGCACCATCTCGCGGTAGAAGCGCCGGTGATCCTCTTCGCCCAGCGCCTCGAGGTAGGGCAGGAACGGCTCTGCGGCCTCGTTCGGAGCGTAGGCCCCGTCGGCGCCGAGCGCCTGCACGGTCGGCATGCTGAAGTCGTCTGGGATCGCAGCCATTTCTCTACGCTATCCGGCGGACCGGATGCCCCTCTGGTAGGTTCCGCACAATCTCCCCGGCGATCTGTAGGAGTTTGTCCACCGACTCTTCCTCTCCGATCGACACCCGGATGCCCTCGGGCGGGAATGCCCGCACGACCAGTCCTGCGTCGAAGAGTCGCTCGGCGACGGTATCCGTCTCGGCTCCCGTTGGCAGCCAGAGGAAGTTGCCGAAGGGCTTGGGAACCTGCCAGCCCTGCTCGCGCAGGCCCTTCCACACCGCGTCGCGCCGGCTCGCGATGTGCCGCACGCGCTCGAGCAGCTCATCCTCGGCCGCGAGGGAGGCGATCGCGGCGGCCGACGCCTGGCCGGTCACCGAGAGCGGTATGGCCGTCGAGCGGGCCGCGTCGAGGATGCGGGCGGGGCCGAGCGCGTAGCCCACGCGCAGCCCGGCCAGGCCGTACGCCTTCGAGAAGGTGCGCAGCACGACGAGGTTCGGGTAGTGCCCCAGCAGGGGGATGCCGTTCACGGCCCGCGGATCACCGACGAATTCGGCGTACGCCTCATCGAGAACGACGAGAACGTCTTCGGGAACATCGGCCATGAAGGCCGAGAACTCATCGGCCATGACGACCGAGCCTGTGGGGTTGTTCGGGGAGCAGACGATGACCATGCTCGTCTGCTCGGTCACGGCGGCGGCCATCGCCGCGAGATCGTGGCCGTGGTCGGAACGGTTGGGCACCTGAACGCTCGTCGCGCCCGCCACCGTGACGAGGCCCGGGTACGCCTCGAACGACCGCCAGGAGTACACCACCTCGGTTCCCGGTGCGCTCGTCGCCAGGATGAGCTGCGCGAGGATGGCCACGGAGCCCGCGCCGATGTGCACCTCGTCGACGTCGAGGCCGAAGCGCTCACCGAGCCGCTGGCGCAGTTCCACGGCCGTGGCGTCGGGGTAGCGGTTGAAGTTCGAGGCCGCGGCCACCGCATCCACGACCCCGGGAAGCGGGTCGAACGGGTTCTCGTTGCTCGAGAGCTTGAACCCGTCGGCTGCGGCCGCTCGGCCTTGGCGGTACGGCGGCAACGCGGCGATCTCGGGGCGGAGGCGGATGCCTGCGGCCGACGAGAGCTTCGAGGAATCTCTCACGGTGCCCAGTCTAGGCAGCGGTCATTCCGCCGGCAGCATGTGCGTGCCGTACCTGTTCGCCGCTGCAGTGCCGGTGCCATAGTGGAGCCATGCGATTCCTGCTGAAGCTGATCATCAACGCATTCGCCCTCTGGCTCACCACGCTGATCGTCAGCGGAGTGCAGGTGAAGCCCTACGAGGACACCACCCTGGCCTGGGTTCTCACCTACCTTCTCATCGCCCTGATCTTCGGCGTGGTCAACGGCATCGTCGGCACCGCCATCCGCATCGTCGCGTTCCCCCTCTACCTGCTCACGCTCGGCCTGCTCTCGTTGATCGTGAACGGGCTGCTGCTGCTGATCGTGGCCTGGATCTCCGATCTCATGGGCTTCGGCCTCGTGGTCGAGAGCTTCTGGTGGGGTGTGCTCGGCGCCCTCGTGCTCGGCATCATCGCCTGGATCCTCGGCCTCATCTTCCGTCCGGCGATGCACGACTGACGTTCTCGCGCACGCCGAGCCACCACGTCGCCTCGCCGTCGGTGGCCACCCGCTCGAGAAGCACCTCGCGCAGCCGCTGCAGCCGTGGATCGTCCGACGCATCCACGAGCGCGCCCGTCTGCCGGTAGCCGCCGATCGCATGGGCGGGAACAAGGGAGTCGGCCGGACCCTCGAGTCCGTGTTCCCGACTGACGATGAGGTGGTCGGCGGAGGCATCGGAGCTGCGCAGTCCTGACAGCGCAGGCACGATGTCGTCGGTGTGCTCGAGTTGCAGCACCGGTACCTCGTCGGGGATGCGCACGCCGGCCAGGGGTGCCCCCGCCGTCACGAGTCCCGCGGCCGAGAAGCGGTCGTCGGCGACCAGCTGGGCAGCGAGCAGCCCGCCCTGTGAATGACCCACCGCGGTCACGGAGTCGCCCGGCTTCACCCCCGCGGCATCCAGCGCGTCGAGAACCGCCCGATACGAGCCCGACTCTTGCCCGGCGAGAGCCTGCACGTCGGAGGTGGCATCCCACGGCTGAGGGCTGCCGGAGAGCTCCCAGCCGCTCGTGCCGCTGATGTACACCACCCAGTCGGGGGCCTGTGCCGATCCGTAGCGCTCGATGCGCACCTGCGGCTCGTCGGCGACGGCCGGCGGGATGCGATCGAGCAGTTCCGCCACGCCGGTCGGTGCCTGCACCGCCTGTCCGACGTACAGGTCGGCGCCGCGCCGCGCGGTGGAGCGCAGCCCGACCCCGTCGGCATCCACGCGCCGCGTGCTGACCGCGGACTCCCGCAGCAGGCCGAGCATTCCGGCCACTGCGAGCAGGCCGAACGCGGAACTGGACACGCCCGTGAGGCCGGCGCCGCTCTCGCCGAACGCCCGCACGAGGGGCAGCGGTATGCCCTGGGCGCCCTCGACGGCATCGTCGACCGACGACACGAGCGTGCGCACGAGCGCGCTGGTAAGAGGACTGTTGAGAATCTCGCGGTGCTCGCGCAGGAAGTCTGCGCCATCGAGAGCCGACCGGCCGGTCAGCCGGCGCCATCCGTTCGCCGCCAGCCACGCCACCGCAACGTCGATGCTGAGCGCTGCCCCTGCTGCGACCCAGAGAGGCCACGTGACCCGGGCGCAGAAGCCCGCCCACCATGCGAGCACGCTGCCCGCCGTCTCCTGCATCGCCTCGAGGGAGCGCTCGGTGAGTCCGTACGCCGCGGCCGACAGGTCGAGGGCGCCGGCCAGGTGACCGGCCTGCGCGGAGATGTCGGCCGCGCGCGATCGGGCAGCGCTCAGAACGCCGGCGTTCGAGCCGTCCACCCAGACGGCGGCGGCGAGTCCCGCGACCCAGGAGTCGGCCTCGCGCGCGACCCACCTCAGTCGCTGCGATGCCGCGTAGAGCTCATCGCTCGCGACCGCGATGCTGCCGTCGTGCACGAGGAGCGGGCCGCCACCGCCGGGAATCTCGTCGCTCATCCCGATCCCGCCGCACGGATGCGCGCCTGCTCGATGGCGGCCTCGAGAACGCCGGCGAGCGACGCCACGGAATGCCGCAAATCATGAAGGCGGTCGCGGAATGCCCGTTCGGCCGGCGAGCGCCACTGCCGCGGCTCATCGGCCAGCGTCACGGCGGCCTCCTCGACCGCGGCACGCAGGCGCTCCAGCAGTTGCAACTGGGTCGCCGCGTCGTTCACCTCTTCAGGTTCGCCGACCGGCGCCCCTGACGGGGTGCCGGTGGGGTGAGGATGCGTTGGCCTTGCGATGGAACACGACTGTGCAGGAGTGCCTCACGCCGACAGAATGGGGGCATGCTTCCAGCCGACCCTGCGGCACCGTTCCGGATCTCCTTCGTGTGCACCGGCAACATCTGCCGCTCGCCCATGGCGGAGGTCGTGCTGCGTGATCAGGTTGCACGGGCCGGCCTGTCGCCTCTCGTCGAGGTCCGTTCGGCGGGTACCGGCGACTGGCACGTCGGAGAACAGGCTGACAGTCGCACCATCGACGCACTCGCCCGACGCGGCTATGACGGCAGTCACCATCGCGCCCGCCAGTTCGACCCGTCGACCTTTCACGAGCTCGACCTCATCGTCGTGTTCGACCGCAGCCAGGAGCGCATCCTGCGCAACTGGGCACCCTCGGAACTCGACCGCGGCAAGGTGCGGATGCTGCTCTCGCTCGACGCCGAGCAGGCCCACCTTCGCGACGTTCCCGATCCGTACTATTCGGACCCGCAGATGTTCGACGCCGTGCTGCTCATGATCGAGCGAGCCACCGGCGCCCTGTTCCGCCAGTTGGCCCCGGCACTGCGAGGAGGACAGTCGGCGAATCCGCCGTCGGCGTTCTTGGGATGATAGAGGGGTCGCCCCGCTTCAGACAGGATTCCCCATGAGCCTCGCCGATCAGCCCCTCAGCCCCCTCGATGGCCGCTACCACGCGGCAGTCGCCGTTCTCGGGGAGTACCTGTCCGAGGCGGGCCTGAACCGCGCACGCGTTCACGTCGAGGTGGAGTGGCTCATCTTCCTGACGGATCGTGCCATGTTCGGCTCGAGTTCGCTGGAGGCGAACCAGAAGCAGGCTCTGCGGGCGCTCGTGACCGACTTCGACGACGCATCCGTCGCCGCTCTCGCCGCGCACGAGGCGCGCACCCGCCACGATGTAAAGGCTGTGGAGTACTTCGTGCGCGACCAGCTCGACGCCCTCGGGCTGAACGGGGTGGCCGAACTGACCCACTTCGCGTGCACGAGCGAAGACATCAACAACCTCTCCTATGCGCTGACGGTCAAGGATGCGGTGACCCGCGTCTGGCTGCCCAAGCTGAACACGGTCATCGGCCGGGTCACCGAGCTCGCCGAGGCGCACCGCTCCGTGCCGATGCTGGCGCGCACGCACGGCCAGCCGGCGACGCCGACGACCATGGGCAAGGAGCTCGCCGTCTTCGCGTACCGCTTGGGCAGAATCACCCAGCAGGTCGCAGCATCCGACTACCTCGGCAAGTTCTCGGGCGCCACCGGCACTTTCGCCGCACACGTTGCCGCCGATCCGACCGCGGACTGGCCCGCCATCTCCCGGGAGTTCGTGGAGTCCCTCGGCCTCACCTGGAACCCGCTGACCACTCAGATCGAGTCGCACGACTGGCAGGCTGAGCTCTATGCCCGCGTCTCGCACGCCAACCGGGTGCTGCACAACCTGGCGACGGATATCTGGACCTACATCTCCCTGGGCTACTTCCGCCAGATTCCGGTGGCCGGCGCGACCGGTTCCTCGACGATGCCGCACAAGATCAACCCGATCCGGTTCGAGAACGCCGAGTCGAACCTCGAGCTCTCGTCTGCGCTGCTCGACTCGCTCGGCGCGACGCTCGTCACCAGCCGTCTGCAACGCGACCTGACCGATTCGAGCAGCCAGCGCAACATCGGCGTCGGCTTCGGTCATTCCCTGCTGGCCCTCGACAACCTCGAGCGCGGGCTGGGCGAGATCGCCCTCGACGAGGCGGCACTTGCGGCCGACCTCGACGCGAACTGGGAGGTGCTCGCCGAGGCGATCCAGACCGTCATCCGGGCCGAAGTCGTCGCGGGTCGCTCGCAGATCGCGGACCCTTACGCCCAGCTCAAGGACCTCACACGGGGTCGGCGCATCGGAGCGGTCGAGCTCGCCGAATTCGTCGACGCCCTCGACATCGGTGCGGAGGCCAAGCAGCGCCTGCTCGGCATGACCCCGGCGAGCTACATCGGGCTCGCCGACGAACTCGTCGACCGGCTCGACACCAGCCACCTCGACAGCAGCCACTGAGCGCGTCGGCGCGGCCGGCCCGTCTCACCCCGGCGACCGACCGCCTCAGCGGTCGGCGCTAGTGGTGGGCGCCGTCGCCGTCCTGCTCGTCGAGGTCGGCGACCTCCGAGTCGTCGGCCTTCCAGGTCATCGCGAACATGGCCAGCACGACGAGGGTGATGATGAACACCACGCCGAGCGCGATCGCGGCGAGCCCGATCTCGCGGGTGGCCATCAGCACGATGACTCCCACGAAGGCCGAGGCGATGAGCGCTCCGACGACCATCTCGACGGGACGCAACAGGTCGCGTCGACTCGGTTCGGGCAGTGGGCTCTGGCTCATGAGACTTCTTCGTTGGGGGTGGTGACGGATGCGCGAGGTGCGTCCCAGCGCAGGGAGAATCCGGCGATCGCCAGGAAGACGCCGATGATGACGAGGTATGCGCCGAGGATGCCGACGGCGACGACCGCGTTCGGCGGCAGCAGCAGGTAGACGAGCGCGAACACGGCGGTGAGGGCGCCGACGGTGATCCGGTCGCGCGCTTCGGTCGAACGCTCACCGGCCCGGTTCGCGGCATTGCGCTGGCGCACGCCCGCATAGAGTTCGAGAAATCCGGTGACGGCGGCCCAGACGCTCACGAGGAACAGGTAGAACGCGAGGCCCGCATCCGTGAGGCTGAGGGCGAGCAGCCCGACGACGGCCGTCAGCAGCGCGTTGGTGAGGAAGAGCCCGCGGTAGAGGCCGCTCAGCCCTCGCAGCACGAGCGCGCCGACCACGACACCCGACACGGTGGCCCACAGGCCGAAGACGAGAAGTCCGAACGCAGCCGAGTGGTCGGGGATGAAGGCGATGGCGATTCCGGGAACGAGGGCGATGGCCGCCCGCGTCACGGGGATCACCCAGGATCGCGCTGAGAATGCGGCAGCATCCGCCTGAACCACGCGGCGACCTTTCATCGGGGAGATCGGGATGCCTCCAGTCTAAAGCGCCCGCTCTGCGCCTCCGTCCGCGCGCGCCTCGCTCCCGCGGTGGCTCGACCCGTCAACTCCTCCGTGAGCGACGTCAGGCGGATTCACCGTTGGCGGACGCCTCGATCCAGTCGGTCGCTTCATCGGAGAGGAAGAAGCCGTCGGGCCCCTCCTCACCGATCCACCACCCGTCCGAGGTCAGCGAGCCGCCGGCGGCGACGATCTTCGCGAGAACATCGCGGTCGACGGGCTCGCCGTTGTGGGTGACGAGCCATTCCTTCGTGGCGGGGTCGAGCTTCGGCCACCACTCGATGATCTCCATGAACCCAGCCTGCCAGCACGAGCTCCGCACGGTAAGAGCCCGAACCTGCACCGGTCGATGCGGATGGCCTCTATGACGACGCCGCGAAGCCGGGGATCTTCAGGGACGCGGCTCAGGCTTGTCGCTGGGAGAGCCGGCGAGCATCTCGACTTCGACGCGCGCCCCCAATGGGAGACCGGCGACAGCGACGGTCGTCCTGGCGGGGTACGGCGGTGAGAACACCCGTGCGTAGACGCTGTTCATCGCCTCGAAATCGGCCATGTCGATCAGGTAGACATTCACCTTCACGACATCGCCGAAGTCGCGCTTCGAGGCCGCGAGCACAGAGGCCAGGTTCGCGAAGACCTGCTCGGTCTGCGCCTGGATGCCGCCATCCACGAGCGCCCCGGTGCTCGGATCGATGGGGGTCTGGCCGGAGAGATAGATCAGGTCACCTGCCCCCGAGGCCGCGTGTGAGTATGGGCCGACCGGCTGCGGTGCGGCAGGGTCGCTGACGGCTGATCGAGGCATGGGCTCAGGATACGAGGATCGGCCCGTGCGGCACACAGCGGCGCGTATCCACACGCAGGAGCGCCGGATCCCACACGTCGAGGACCGATCCTCCGTCGGAGCGAGTCAGCGCCGGGTCTCATCGTCCTCATCGGTCTGGGCGTACGCCGCCGGGTCACCGAACGGCGAGCGCACCGCTTCCGCACTCAGCATCGCGCCGAACAGTCCGGCCATGATGGCGAGCGTGCCGACGGACGGCGTGAACGCCAGCAGCGGGATCAGCGCGACGGCAACCAGCGCTGCCGCGCTGCGCGCGACGAGCCAGCGACCCGAAGCCCGCAGTTCCGCGGCGATCGTGCCCGCGAGGAAGAGGGCGGATCCACCACCGAGCATCGCGGCCGAGAACCAGTCCAGCGCATCACCGGCTCGCTCCGGCGTCGCCGCCGCCTCCATCCCCACCGAGAGCACGATGATGCCCGCGACGATCACCACGTGCAGGTAGCCGTAGACCGCGACGGCGATGCCGACCCGGGCCCCGCCAACGCGGTCGGCGAAAGCACGACCGATGGATGCCTGGAACCCGCGGAAGTATGCCCACCACAGCTGCACCGCGATGATGGCGGCGAGAATGACGGCGAGGACTCCCCACCCGTCAAGCGGCGCGTGTGCGGTGACGGCGCCGATCGAGACGATCGACTCTCCGAGCGCGAGCAGAACGACGAGTCCGTACCGCTCGGAGAGGTGCCCGACCGAGTTGACGCGGATGTTGGTGCCGCTCCGGCCGTTGGACAGATAGGTCAGCAGGTAGTCCAACAGCAGCGCGGCGAGCCAGAGCACCAGCTGCCAGACCCCACCCAGGACCGCGCCGACGATCAGCAGCGCGACCGAGGGCACGATCGCCCGCGGCAGCGTCGCCACGAGCTGACGGCGCAGCGCGGTGTCGTCGCCGGCTGCGAAGAGGTAGCCCACAAGGTGCACCAAGCGGAGCGCAAGGTAGGCGGCCACGAAGACGAGGGGCCCTGAGACTCCGCCCATCCGGTCGTTCCACGCCTCGGGCACGGCGACGGATCCGACGAGCATGGCGATCACGGCGACGACCATCGTGGCGTACACGATGCCGCGATCGGCGCGCGCCTGATTCGCCAGCCAGGCGTAGGCCGTCCAGACCCACCACACGAGGCCCAGAGTGATCAGGCCCTGCACGACGCCCAGCCAACTCTCGTCAGCCAGCATGATCGCCGTCACCTGCCGGAACGCGAAGACGAAAACCAGGTCGAAGAAGAGCTCGAGTGTCGTGACCTCGTTGCTCACGCTCAGGGGCCGCCCCCACGGCAACCTGCCGGCTCCTTTCGCTCCCATGGATGGCAGGCTATCGAACCCGCCGTCGGCGAGTGGGCGTCCGACCTGCTCGTTGGCCGAGGGGCTCTTGGTTGATGAAGTGAGTACCGACTCAGGCGTGCCGTACTCGTTCGCGGGCACGCCGTCAGAACGCAGCGAAGAGGACAACATACAGACTCACTGGAATGGAGAGGAGGGCGACGACTGCCGCAAGTCCCCAACGCGGTCGCCACGGGTACAGCCAGGGGAAGATGCCTATCGCCACCATGAGGATCGCTGCACTGAAAACGGTCGCCCCTATGGCGTCTGGCACTGCTGGCGATTCCCAGCCGCCGGGATCACCAAGGCACTGGTCGATTCCGCATCGGCTGAAACGGGCAACGGAAACTGCCATGTACCAGGCAAGGAGTGCGACGGGAATCGTCCAGATCAGGTTGAGCGCATATAGGCCTCGGAGCTGCACGGCACGTTGATCTCCGGCCTCGGTCATGCGCGATACCCGATCATCAGGCGAAGGCGAGCCGCGACGAAGAGGAGCACGATCATCCCGGTGATGGTGCCAACCAGGTCCCCTGCCGGAGCCTGCGACGGTCGTCTGGCAGGACTGGGAGCACTGGTCCCGAGGCCCCGTCGACCGGCGCTGGTCATGACGCAAGCCCTGTGGACGTCATCCATCCATCGTCGAATACCGGGATGCTCAACGCATCAGGGCACACCCGGTCATCCCGAGGCTTCGGTATCCACGCGGGACAGTCGCGACTAGCTCGGCGATCTTGCCGCGATGGGTTCGAGCTCGACAAGTTGACCCGGATGCCCGAGCACGGGCACTCCCTGCAACGTCGCGGGCATCTCATGGCTGCCGAAGTGCTCTCTGACGACGTTCCAAACCAAGCCCAGATCCCCTGATCGGTCCGTTGCCACGAGGATCCGCAAGAACGCCACGTTCTCGAGAGAGACACGACAACGCTGGAGGACCAAGTCCATGTTGTGGAGCGCTTGTCGAGTCTGGCGGGCGAGGTCTCCGGGCGCGACCACGGCGCCCTCCGCGTCGAGAGGACACCCTCCAGCGAGATAGACAGTCTCGCTATCTGATCTGACAATGGATGCGTCGGCGTACTCGGCGTGGCGGCGATCCGACAGACGGATCAACTCGAAGTCGTTCACTCCCGAGAGGATACTCAGGTCCGTAGGGCCCACGGTTTCCACGCCCTCGCGTCACACGAAGGCGAATCTGAAGCGCCACACAAGCTCCGAGGCGCGGTGCTGCGTGGCCTGAGGGAACCCGTCGGAGAATACCGGCCGCCCGAGGTGGCACGCGTCCACTCTGACCGCTTTCGGCGTTGTCGAGCCAGGGCGGCGGCATTTCATCAAAGGTGTCGTCTGCGTACTTGAACACGGGACGATTGCATCCACCGCGGCAGGATGGCGTGATTCATTGAGTGCCAACCACCGGATAGACCGCCACGCTCTGAGCGCAATAGCGGAGGCTCCGGCAGGAGTGTCGATTCAGTGCAGCGAGGGCCGTGATCGAACGGACATGGGGTGAGCCTGAGTCGCTGTTGACCTACGGGGACGTCGTGTGTGCGTCTCTGGCTGCCATCAGGCTGTCGGCGTACTGGGAGGGCGTGAGTCCATAGGCTGCCTTGAATCGGCGGGTGAAGTGTGAGTGGTCCTTGAATCCCCATCGTTGCGCGAGACTCGCGATGGACGCGTTTTCCTGGGCGAGGTCGCCGCGGGCCCCCTCGAGTCTGCGGCCGATGATCCACTCGGCGGGTGTCTCGGCGCGGTCGTCGAAAAGGACGTACAGGTAGCGCAGCGAGATGTTGTGCGTTGCCGCGATTTGCGCTGGGGTGAGGTCGGGGTCGTGCAGATTCCGGCGGATGTAGTCGTCGATCCTTGCCGTCAGGGACGCAGCCATCGCCTCCCGGCGGAGATGGCCTTCACCTGCGACAGAGAGGAGGAGCGCGCGGAATAGTTGGGCAGTGCTCGAGCCAGCCGCGATGCGCGCAGCGGGCGGAAGGTCGTCGGCGGTGTCGGCGAGTCCGACGAGCTGCCTCTGCATGAGATTGCGCAATGGGCTGGCCTGTACGAGCGGAATTGCGGTCCGCACTGCGTCGACCTTGAGACCGAGCGTCGCGCAGTCCGCCTCGTACGAGATGCTTCGGCAGCTGCCGTGGTAGGTGATGGTGTAGTCCACGGTCAGATCGAGAACCCGCAGTTCGTCAGGACGTGAAAGCAGCAGTCCACTGTTTTCGGTGACGCAGATTCCCGTTGTCAGGCAGGCGACAGACACCCTTTCCGGATTGGACTCTCGGAGCATGTCGGGCGACCGGCGTGCCAGCCGCAGCCGATCACCGGCGATCTCGATCCCCTGCAACGTCATCCCTGACCCCATGTCGAGGGCGTGGAGGGCGCCCTGCGCATCCTGTGCCATGTCCAGTCGGGTGGGTGGCAGCAGAGCGGCATCAAGGCCGGCACGAAAGGCCTCGGATCTTTCACCCTCGGGAAAGGTCCTGCTGTCAAGAACTACGGCCATGCTGCCTCAGGTGGAATCGGGAATGCCTTTACTTCCGGCGATTCTGGCACCGGTCCTTGATTACCGCCAGAGTTTCGTCTGGGCGGCCTCGACCTATGCATGCATGCGAGCATGCAGGAGCCAGCGCGGTGCACGGTCGTCCAAGACACGCGACCAATCGCGGTCGTACGGTGCTCCCCATGAGCACATTGACTCCCGCTGAAATCGAAGAACTCGACCGTGCCCAGGCTGCGGGTCGGCCCACCATCCTGCTGGTACATGGGCTCTGGCTGCTCTCCAGCAGCTGGGACCGCTGGCGTCGGCATTTTGAAGATGCCGGCTACAGCACGGTCGCCCCGGCATGGCCCGATGACCCGGACACCGTCGAGCAGGCGCGAGCGAACCCGGGGGCGTTCGCGAAGAAGATGGTCGGCCAGGTCACCGATCACTACCTCGAGGCATGCGGCCGACTGGCGGCGAAGCCAGCAATCGTCGGCCACTCCTTCGGTGGCCTGATCGCGCAGCTCCTGGCCGGTGAAGGTGCGGCATCCGCCACCGTCGCCATCGACGCAGCACCGTTCCGCGGGGTGCTTCCCGTGCCGCTCTCATCGCTCAAGTCCAGCTCCGGCGTCGTGAGCAACCCGGCCAACGCGGGGCGAGCCGTGACCTTGAGTTTCGAGGAGTTCAGGTACGGATGGGCCAACGCCCTACCAGAAGACGAAGCACGCCAGCTGTACGACGAGTACCACGTTGCAGCATCGGGCCGGCCAATCTTCCAAGTGATCGCCGAGAACATCAACCCTTTCACCGAGCTCAAGGCGAAGACCAAGTCAGCAGAACGCGGACCGCTGCTACTGATCGCAGGAGAGAGGGATCACACAATCCCGCCTGTAGTGGTCAGGGCCGAATACGACAAGCAGAAACGCAACGAGTCGATCACGGAAATCGTCGAGTTGCCGAACCGGGGCCACTCCCTCACGATCGACAACGGCTGGAAGGAGGTCGCCGATACCGCTCTCGCCTTCATCAGAAAGCACCTACCCACCCCATCGACCACGGCCTCGGCTCGGACCGATGGGGCAAGCATGTGACGAGCGCGATTTCTGACGGTCCCTCGCGGGAACCGGCCACGCAAGTGACCGTCGACCAACAGACAGTCAGTGCGCATCACGCTTGATCCTCAACCCCGGCCAACCTGACGAACCAAGGGACGGTTCGAGCCGACAAAAGGAGTGCTCGACGTACTCGACAGCTTCACGAGAAGATAACGACCAGATACGAAAAGGATTGGACGACGGGTATGGGAACAATCACCACGGACGATGGCACGGAGATCTTCTTCAAGGACTGGGGGAAGGGGCAGCCCATCGTCTTCAGTCACGGATGGCCGCTGTCGGCGGACGACTGGGACACGCAGCTGCTTTTCTTCCTCGGCCATGGTTACAGGGTCATCGCACACGACCGTCGCGGTCACGGACGCTCCACGCAAACGAGCGAGGGCCACGACATGGACCACTACGCCGCCGACCTGGCCGCGCTGACCTCGCACCTCGACCTGCACGACGCCATCCACGTCGGCCACTCCACCGGTGGCGGCGAGGTCGCACACTACATCGGTCAATATGGTGAGGAACGCGTTGCCAGGGCCGTGCTCATCAGCGCCGTCCCGCCGATCATGGTGCAGACGGAGGCGAACCCGGGCGGATTGCCGAAGGAGGTCTTCGACGGACTTCAGGCGCAGCTCGCCGCCAGCCGCTCGGACTTCTATCGCGCCCTGCCCTCAGGTCCCTTCTACGGCTACAACCGGCCCGGCGTCGAAGCGTCCGAGGCCGTCATCGAGAACTGGTGGCGTCAGGGCATGATGGGCGGCGCGAAAGCTCACTACGACGGCATCGTCGCCTTCTCGCAAACCGACTTCACCGAGGACCTGAAGAAGATCACCGTGCCAGTGCTCGTCATGCATGGCGACGACGACCAGATCGTTCCCTACGCGGACTCCGGACCTTTGTCGGCGAAGCTTGTGCAGAACGGCACCCTCAAGACCTACGCCGGCTTCCCGCACGGCATGCCGACAACGCAGGCGGAGACGATCAACGCTGATCTCCTGGAGTGGCTACAGAGCTGATCGATATCGAGCGAGGACGTCTCCGAGCAGTCGCACTGCGGATCGCCTTGCGGGCTATTCGGTCCCGTCCGGCGTCCTCCGTGTCGCTGTCCGCGTGGCGGCGACACCGTGGGTGGCAGGGTTCTCTCGGTCGCAGTCCGCGGGGGTATCGGTCGCGGCGCGGGTGGCGGCGATTTCGGCCTTGCGGGGTACCGTAGAATCCGCAGGCATCATCGGAAACCTATTCGACGAGACCGGCTACACCGGAGCCAGGTCGGTGAAGCGGGAGAAGTGGCCGTGGAACGCGACCGTGACCGTGCGGGTCGGACCGTTACGGTGCTTGGCCACGATGAGGTCGGCCTCACCCGCACGCGGGTTGTCCTTCTCGTAGGCGCTCTCGCGGTGCAGCAGAATGACCATGTCGGCATCCTGCTCGATCGATCCCGACTCGCGCAGGTCGCTCAGGGCGGGGAGCTTGTCTGCACGCTGCTCCGGACCACGGTTCAGCTGTGAGAGGGCGATCACCGGAACCTGCAGTTCTTTGGCCAGCAGCTTCAGCGCACGGGAGAACTCGCTGACCTCCTGCTGGCGGCTCTCGACGCGCTTGCCGCTCGTCATCAGCTGAAGGTAGTCGATGACCACCATCTTGAGGCCCACGCGCTGCTTGAGCCGGCGGCACTTCGCCCGGATCTCGACGAGGGTCATATTCGGGCTGTCATCGATGTAGAGCGGCGCGTCGTTGATGCGGCCACGGGTCGCGGCGATGGTCGTCCAGTCGCGGGAGTCGACGGTTCCCTTGCGCATGCTCTGCAGCGGTACGGATGCCTCGGCCGATAGCAGACGCATGGCGATCTCGCTGCGCCCCATCTCGAGGGAGAAGAAGATGGTGGGCATGTCGCTGCCGATGGCGGCGGCGCGCGCGAAGTCGAGGGCGAGCGTCGACTTTCCCAGGGCGGGGCGAGCGGCGACGATGATCATCTGGCCGGGGTGGAAGCCGTTCGTGAGCTCGTCGAGGTCCGCGAAGCCGGTGGGGACGCCCGTCATGCGGCCGTCGGTGTGCTTCGCGGCCTCGATCTCATCGATCGCCACGGTCACGGCCTCGGTCAGCGGAACGTAGTCTTCGCTCTCGGTGCTTCCCGTGACGGAGTAGATCTCGGCCTGTGCGGTGTTGACCAGGTCGAGCGGTTCACCCTCGCCGGCGTATCCCATCTGCACGATGCGCGTGCCGGCCTCGACCAGCCGTCGCAGCAACGCCCGCTCGGCCACGATCTCGGCGTAGTAGCCCGCGTTGGCGGCCGTCGGAACGACGCCGGTGAGGGTGTGGAGGTAGTCCGCACCGCCCGCGCGGGAGAGGTCGCCGTTCTTTGTGAGCTCGTCGGTGACCGCGATCACGTCGGTGGGCTCGCCGTGCGAGTAGAGGGTGAGAATCGCGTCGAAGATGATCTCGTGCTTGGGAACGTAGAAATCCCCGCCGCGTAGCGTCTCGACGACATCGGCGACGGCGTCTTTGGAGAGCAGCATGCCTCCCAGGGCGCTCTGCTCGGCGAGCAGGTCGTGCGGCGGAGTGCGCTCACCCGTCGGGCTCGGCGCATCCCACGGATCTGCCAACCCCAGCTGCGCGATCGACACTCTGCACTACCTTCCGCATGAAGCGCCGTAGGCGCTGAATCCCCGCGAGAGACCTCCCGCATGGACCCATGAAATCAGCGACGTCCGACATCGCCGGCCGGGGATCCGGCCGGCGCTCGGCGCCGACTCGGCAACCTTACGGACGTGCTCACCCGACCACAACACGGCCTGTGGATAACGCTGTGGGGAATCTGCGCGAAACGCCGGTCATCGTGTGCAAAGCCTGTGGGTACATCTGTGGACAAGAAAGAATCTTTTCGGATGAAATGTCCATTGATCAGGAATAACGACATTCCACAGTTGTGTGGGAAAAATTGTTTGTAACCTCGGGAAAGCTCCCCCTCAGCGCTTTGGAGCCTGTGCACAAAGCTGGGAAAACTCGAGCGACTCTTCGATTGCGCAATGCCCGCAAACGGGTGTATTCCGGGAGGGCCGCGCGGTTAACGCAACGTAGCGCGATGCCCGAAGGCACCGCGCTACGCGGGGGTGTCGCGCCTACTTGGCCGCGACCACCTGAAGGGTGATCGTCGCCGACAGCTCGTCGTGAAGACGAACGGTCGCCTCGTGCTCGCCGACCGACTTGATGGCGGAGGGGATCTGGATGGTGCGCTTGTCGAGCGAGCCGAGACCGGCGGTCTCGACGGCGTTGGCGACATCCGCCGTCTTCACCGAGCCGAACAGGCGGCCCTCAGAGCCCGCCTTGACGACAAGCTTGACCTTGGTGCCCTCGAGCGTGGCCTTGAGGGCCTGCGCGTCTTCGAGGGTGTGCAGGGCGCGGGCTTCGCGAGCGGACTTGATCTGCTCGACCTGCTTGGCACCGCCACGGCTCCACGCCACGGCGAAGCCCTGGGGGATGAGGTAGTTACGGGCGTAGCCGTTCTTGACCTCGACGATGTCACCGGCGGAACCGAGGCCGGTGACCTCGTGGGTGAGAATCAGTTTGGACATGTCGTGCCTCCTTAGCGGCCGCTGCCCGCGTACGGCAGCAAGGCCATCTCGCGAGCGTTCTTGACGGCACGGGCGATGAGGCGCTGCTCCTGAACGGAGACGCCGGTGATGCGACGGGCACGGATCTTTCCGCGCTCGGAGACGAACTTGCGAAGGGTCGCGACATCCTTGTAGTCGATGACGCCAACGCGGATGCTCTTGGCGGGGGCGGCGTTCTTGCCCTTACCTCCGCGGAGCGGCTTGCGGCGGTCGCCGCTGCTCTTTCCAGCCATGGTCTTTCCTTTTGAATAAGTTGTTTATGCGAAACGGATGCCCGGCATCCGTCGGCAGGCCGTGAGGCCTAGAAGGGGGTCTCGTCGTTGTAGCTGCCGGGCGTGTTCCACACGTCCGAACCGCCTGCGGCGGCCGGTGCGCTGGGCGCCCAGGGCTCGTCCGCTCCAGCTCCGCCGACCTGGCCGGCGCCGCCACGCGATCCTCCACCGGAGGAGGGCGCACGCGTCACCGAGGCGGTGGCGTAACGGAGCGAGGGGCCGATCTCGTCGATCTCGAGTTCGATGGCTGTGCGCTTCTCGCCCTCTTTGGTCTCGTACGAGCGCTGCTTGAGACGCCCGGTAGCGATGACGCGGGAGCCCTTGGTGAGCGATCCGGCGACGTGCTCGGCGAATTCACGCCAGCAGCTCGCGCGCAGGAACAGCGCTTCGCCGTCCTTCCAGTCGTTCGCGGCACGATCGAACGTGCGCGGCGTGGAAGCGATGGTGAAGTTGGCGACCGCGAGGCCTCCCTGCGTGTAGCGCAGTTCGGGATCGGCGGTGAGGTTGCCCACCACGGTGATGATCGTCTCGCCGGCCATGACGACTACGCCTTGGCCTCGACCTTGGGAGCCGCCTTCGGAGCGGCGGCCTTGCGGGCGGCCTTCTCGTCGGCGAGCTTCGCGGCGGCGGCGACCTGGGCGATCGCTTCCTCGGCACGCAGCACCTTGGTGCGCATGACGGCCTCGCTGAGCTTCAGCTGGCGGTCGAGCTCCGTGGTGGTCGCGGCCTCTGCGGTGAAGTTGACGACGGCGTAGATGCCCTCGGACTTCTTGTTGATCTCGTAAGCCAGTCGACGACGGCCCCAGATGTCGATGTTCTCGATGGTGCCACCATCGCCACGAACGACATTGAGGAACTTGTCAAGGCTCGGAGCTACGGTGCGCTCATCGATCTCGGGATCGAGGATGACCATCAACTCGTACTGATGCATGACTAACCCACCTCCTTCGGACTAAAACGGCTGCAGACTTTCCACAGCAGGAGGGTTGTGCATACGCGTCTGAGGAGGCCGCACAGCGGCACACAGACAACCTCCTGAGTCTAACGGATGCGCGAGGGGTTCGCGTACACCTCGCCCGACACCGATTCTGCGGGTCGACCGCGCAGCTGGGCGTCGCGATCCCCGAGCTGTGGAAAGCACGCGACCTGTGGAGGACGGGGCGCCCGCCTATGCGCCCGCCGCCTGTTGCTGCTGCCACCACTCACGCAGCCGCGCCTCCGCATCCGGAGGCTCGAGCGGCCCCTCGTCGAGGCGCACTTCGAGAAGGTAGCGGTAGGCGGCACCGACGAGAGGACCGGGCGAGATGCCGAGGATGGCCATGATCTGCTCGCCGTCGAGGTCGGGCCGCACAGCCGCCATCTCCTCCTGCTCGGCGAGAACGGCGATGCGCTTCTCGAGGTCGTCGTAGGCGAAGGCCAGCCGGTCGGCCTTGCGACGATTGCGGGTCGTCACGTCTGCGCGGGTGAGGATGTGCAGGCGTTCGAGCTGGTCGTCGGCGTCGCGCACGTAGCGGCGCACCGCCGAATCGGTCCAGACGCCATCGGTGTAGCCGAAGAAGCGCAGGTGCAGTTCGATGAGGCGCGAAACCGCGGAGATGGTGTCATTGTCATAGCGCAGCTCGCGCAGTCGCTTGCGTGCGAGCTTCGCGCCAACCACGTCATGGTGGTAGAAACTCACGACACCGCCGCTCTCCAGCTTGCGGGTCGCCGGCTTGCCGATGTCGTGCAGCAGCGCCGCCAGCCGCAGCACGAGGTCGGGGGAGTGCAGTACGCCTCGCGACTTCTCGTAGCCGATCGCCTGGTCCAGCACGGTGAGGCTGTGCTGGTAGACGTCCTTGTGGTGGTGGTGCTCGTCCATCTCGAGCCGCAGCGCCGGCAGCTCCGGCAGAACGATGGCCGCCAGTCCCGAGTCCACGAGCAGCTCGAGGCCGCGCCGGGGGGCATCGGTCTTCAGCAGCTTCGAGAGCTCCTCTCCGATGCGCTCCGCCGAGATGCGCCGGATGCTCGGGGCGAGTTCGAGCAGCGCCGCCTCCGTGTCGTCATCGACGAGGAAGTCGAGCTGGGCCGTGAAACGGCAGGCCCGCAGCATGCGCAGTGGGTCGTCACCGAACGAGATGAGCGGGGATGCGGGCGTGCGCAGGCGACCCTCGAGCATGTCCTCCACGCCGCCGGAGGGGTCGACCAACTGCAGGTGGGGCAGGCGGAGGGCCAGCGCGTTTACGGTGAAGTCGCGCCGCAGCAGGTCGTCCTCGAGTGATTCGCCGAACACGACGTCGGGCTTGCGACTGGCGCCGTCGTAGCTGTCGGCCCGGTAGGTGGTGATCTCGACGGTCTCACCGGCGATCTTCGCGCCGATGGTGCCGAACTGCCGTCCGATGTCCCAGTGCGCCTCGCTGATCGGGCGCACGATTTCGAGGATGCGATCGGGAACCGCATCCGTCGTGAAGTCGAGGTCGTGCGCATCGCGACCGAGGAAGGCGTCGCGAACAGGGCCGCCCACGAGGGCGAGCTCGTGGCCGGCCTTCTCGAACGCCGCTGCCAGGCGGCTGACGGCGGGTGAGGCTGCGACCTCGGCCAGTCGGGCAAGGGCCGCCGCAACGCTCTGCATGCAGTCCAGCCTACGGGCCGCCATGGAGCGTCGCACTCAGGGGGCGGATGGGCGCACGCCGTAGAATCGCCACCATGACGGCCGTGACGACCCCTGCGCCCCGGCCAGCGGTCGATCGCCGACGAAGGCCATGGACGACCCGCATCGCTTCCGCTGTCGGCGCCGCCGCGCTCGCGCTGCTCACCCTGGCCGCGCCGCCTGCCACCGCGCAGGCCGCGACGGAGAACGTCACCCTCTCCGTCGCAACCGCCTCGCCCACCCTGGCTCCCGGCCAAGACCTGCAGGTGAGCATCGCGATCACCAACGCCGGATCCGCCGGGCTCGATGCGGGTACCGTCGCGGTATCGCTGCACGCCGACCGCATCGGTACCCGTGGCGCCCTCGACGCGTGGCTGGATGGCGCCGACGAACCCGGATCAGCTGCCGCGACCGTCACGGTGCCGACGCCGCGGTTGCTCCCGGCCGGCAACGCGCTCGTGCAGGCCACCATCCCGGCCGCATCCGTCGGCCTGGATGGCAAGCCGTGGGGCGTGCACGGCATCAGTGCCGTCTACACCGCCGCAGGGGATGCGGTGGCCTCGGAACACGGAACCGTCACCTGGTATAGCGGCGAAGGCGTGGAACCGACGCCGCTCGCGGTCACGATGGCGCTGACCGCGCCGCCCGGCAGTACCGGCCTGCTGAGCGCGGAGGACCTCACCGCACTGACCCGACCCGGCGGCCTGCTGACACGCGAGCTCGACGGCGTCGTGGGCTTTCCCGCCGCCGTGGGCATCGACCCGATGATCCTCGCCTCCATCCGAGCGCTGGGCACCGCCGCGCCACCCTCGGCGACCGAATGGCTCGACCGGTTGGAGGGCCTCACCAACGAGAGCTTCGCCCTCTCCTACGCCGACGCGGATGTCGCGGCGCAGGCGCAGGCCCAACTCCCGGCGCTGCTGGGCCCCACCTCGTTCGGTTTCGCGCTCGACCCCGCAGATTTCCCGCCGCCGACGTCCGCTCCCGGCTCGCCGACCCCCACCTCGACCGTTACGCCGACCGCCACGGCCGCACCGACGAGCGTTCCGACGACTGAGCAGCTGCTGGCGTGGAACTACACCCTTCCGGGCATCGCCTGGCCGGCACAGGGCACGCTTGTTCCCGGGGACCTCGCCGCATTCACCGCGAGCGGGCTGGGAACGACGATCGTCGGAAGCGGCCAAGTGGCGGATGCCGGCTCGTCCAGCCCCCGAGCGGCGGCATCCGTCGGCGACGCGCGGGCCGCCGTCTCCGATGACCGCCTCGCACGCTCGCTCAGCCGGGCCGAGACCGCCGCGACCGATACCGACTGGCGCGCTGCGATCGACGAGGCTTCCGCCGTGCTCGCGGTGTCGTCGGGGGAGGGCTCGACAGCGCCCGTCCTGGCCGCCCTCGACCGGGGCTGGCCGCCGACCTCCACCCGGCTGCCCGAGACGCTCGGCGCCCTCACGGCGTTGCCCTGGGTCGCTCCCACCACCCTCGGCACCGCTCTCGCGGCGCCCCCCACAGCGATCGCGATCAAGGGGGAAGGCGAGTCGGCAAGCCGCGTCTCCGCCGTGAAACGCCTCATCGACGGCGAGGGGGCCGTGTCGACGTTCGCGACGGTGCTCGCCGATCCCGCCACCCTCACCGGCGATGAGCGCCTGCGCGTGCTCGGCCTGCTGGCCGTCGGTTGGTTGGCGAACGCCGGCGATTGGGATGCCGCCGTCGCGGAGCACGCGACCGCCACGGCGAACACCCTCGCCTCGGTCTCGATCGCGCAGTCGAGTGAGGTGCTGGTTCTGGGTTCGCCCGCCCACATCCCCGTCGGCGTACGCAACGACTTCAGCCAGCCGGTCACCGTGCGGGTGCAGGCCGTTCCCTCCAACGGACGACTCGTTGTCGACGACTCTGTCGAGGCAACGATCGACGCTGGCTCGAGTGCGACGGTGAAGATCCCGGTCAGCTCCCAGATCGGTAGCGGCGAAGTGGTGCTCACCATCCGGATGTTCAGCAGCACGGGCGCTCAGATCGGAAGCACGTCCTGGGTCACGGCGAACGTGCAAGCCGACTGGGAGGGGCTGGGCGCGCTGACCATCGGGGCCATCGCGGTCGTCTTCTTCGGCGTCGGAGTGTGGCGCAACATCCGCCGCCGCCGCCGCGCGCGGGCTGCTGAGGGCGTAGCGCCCGACGCTTCCCCCTCCGCGACCGAGGCGAGCACGCAGGATGCGGCGGCAGGGGTGGCGCCATCCAAGGCCGATGCGAACAGTGCGCCGGCCGACGCTGCCGCCTCTCACGAGAGGACACCGAGTGGCGACTGATATCGGGCGGGCGAGCGCATTCCTCGCCTCCGGAACGATCGTCTCGCGGGTACTGGGCTTCGCAAAGGTCGCCGTCTTCGGTTGGGTCATCGGCCAGCAGGGCCAGGCGACGGATGCGTTCACCGTCGCCAACCAGCTGCCGAACACCGTGTACGTCATCGTCGCCGGCGGCGTGCTCACGGCCGTGCTCGTGCCGCAGATCGTGCGCTCCGCGCTGCACGATGACGGCGGAGCCGCCTACGTGAACAAACTGCTCACCGTCGCGCTCGTCATCCTCGCCGGCGCCGCGATTGCGGCAACCCTGCTCGCGGCACCGCTGACGACGCTCGTCGGCGGCTCCTTCCGCAACCCCGGCCAGTTGGACCTCGCGATCGCCTTCGCCTACTGGTGCATGCCGCAGATCTTCTTCTACGGCCTCTACACGGTGCTCGGCGAGGTGCTGAACGCCCGCAAGTCCTTCGGACCGTTCACGTGGGTGCCGGTGCTGAACAACGTCGTCGCCATCGGCGGGCTCATCCTGTTCGCCGTGCTCTTCGGCGGCGACAGCGGTGAGCTCGCGGCCGTGGACTACACCGGTTCCATGATCGCCGTGCTCGCCGGAAGCGCCACCCTCGGAGTCGTGGTGCAGGCCGTATCCCTGTTCTACTTCTGGCGGCGCATCGGCCTGCGATTCCGGCCGGACTTCCGCTGGCGAGGTGTCGGTCTCGGCATGACCGGTCGCCTGGCTGGCTGGACGTTCGGGATGCTGTTGCTCACGACCATCGCCGGAATCGTCGAGACCCGGGTGGTGTCGGCGGCATCCGGAAGCGACGCCTCGGCAACCATGCTGAGCACCGCCTGGCTCGTCTTCATGCTGCCGCACTCCGTGATCACGGTGTCGATCGCGACCGCCTACTTCACGCGCATGGCCGAGCACGTGAATGCTAACCGCATCAACGAGTTACGCGTCGACGTGTCCGCGGCCATCCGCGGCATCACCGTCATCATCACCCTCGCGGCCGCCGTGATAGCGGTCGTGGCCTATCCGTTCTCACGCATCTTCATCCTGAAGGGCCATTTCGATCAGGTGCAGTCACTCGGCAACGTGATCATCGCCTACGTTCTCGGGCTCGTCGCCTTCTGCATCCTCTTCGTCATACAGCGGGCCTTCTACGCACTCAGTGACACCCGCACCCCCTTCTTCTTCACCCTGGCGCAGGTCGTCGTCGTCATCGTGGGCGTCGCACTGTGCAGCCTGTTGCCGCTGCAGTGGATCGCCTTCGGCGTCGCCCTCGTGGTGACGATCGCCGGAATCATCCAGCTCGCGATCGCCGCCGTGCTGCTGCGCGGCCGACTCGGCGGACTCGATGGGCGCCGCATCGCCCTGAGCCTCGCGAAGGATGCCGCGGCCGTGGTTGCGCCGCTCGTCGCCGGAATCACCCTGCTCATGCTTCTTGGAGGCACCCACGAGGGCGGCTTCGCGGTGTCGGGTATCGTGCCGGCGATCCTCTCCATGGCGCTCATCGGCGCCGTCATGGCGGTCCTGTACGTGTGTGGGCTATGGCTGGTGCGTTCCGCCGAGCTGCGCACGGTCGTCGAACCCCTTCTCGCCCGCGTGCGCGGCCGCTGAGGCGGCCCCCCATCGACGCGCGGGCATCCGTTCTCGGGAACGCTCCGAACACCCTCTGAGCGCAGGAATAGGCGCCACGTACACTGTGTTGTATCGGTCAGCGAGGCGCCTGGACTGGGCGCCGCAGCTGCGTCTTCCAAGGAGTACACGTGCGTCAGGTCATCATCATCGGCTCCGGCCCTGCGGGTCTCACCGCCGCCATCTACGCGGCACGCGCGCAGTTGGAGCCCCTGCTCATCGCCAGCTCCGTCGAGGCCGGCGGCGAATTGATGAACACGACCGAGGTCGAGAACTTCCCCGGATTCCCCTCCGGCATCCAGGGCCCCGAGCTGATGATGCAGATGCAGCAGCAGGCGGAGCGGTTCGGAACCGAGGTCGTCTACGACGACGTCGTGCGCCTCGAGCTCG
This sequence comes from Rathayibacter sp. YIM 133350, assembly GCF_037404875.1. Classification (NCBI taxonomy): domain Bacteria; kingdom Bacillati; phylum Actinomycetota; class Actinomycetes; order Micrococcales; family Microbacteriaceae; genus Rathayibacter; species Rathayibacter sp. YIM 133350. Next base: position 25,261 of record NZ_JBBELO010000034.1, on the reverse strand, counting down.
ACGGTGACATCAAGAAGGTCACTCTCGGCTCCGGCGTCACTCACGAGGCGCGATCCGTCATCTTCGCGACCGGATCGGCGTACCGCAAGCTCGGCCTCGATGACGAGGAGCGCCTCTCTGGCCACGGCGTCTCCTGGTGTGCGACCTGCGACGGCTTCTTCTTCAAGGAGAAGGTGATCGCCGTCGTCGGTGGTGGCGACTCGGCGATGGAGGAGGCGACCTTCCTCACCCGCTTCGGCTCGAAGGTGGTCGTGATCCACCGCAAGGACTCGCTGCGCGCCTCCAAGATCATGCAGGAGCGCGCGTTCAACGACCCCAAGATCGAGTTCGTCTGGAACAGCGAGGTCGTGGGCATCAACGGTACGGATGCGGTCTCCAGCCTCACGCTGCGCAACACGGTCGACGGCACCCAGAGCACGCTCGACGTCGACGGCCTGTTCATCGCCATCGGCAACGACCCGCGCACGCACCTCGTTCACGGCCAGCTCGAGCTCACCTCCGAGGGAACCATCGCCGTGCAGGGCCGTTCCTCGAAAACCTCTCTCACCGGCGTTTTCGCCGCCGGTGACGTGATCGACCCGCACTACCGCCAGGCGGTCACCGCCGCCGGATCCGGCACGGTGGCTGCGCTGGACGCCGAACAGTACCTGGCCGCCCTCGACGCCGACCAGTCGCCGGCCGAGGTCGACGAAGTACTCGTAACGGTCTGACAAGAACTCACGTGGACTGAAGAGCCACGTGTCCGCAATCTGACGAAGGAGAAGAAACCATGACTGCACGTGCCGTCACCGAGAGCACTTTCGAGCAGGAGGTGCTGAAGAGCGACAAGACGGTGCTCGTCGACTTCTGGGCCGAATGGTGTGGCCCGTGTCGCGCGGTGAGCCCCATCCTCGACCAGATCGCCACCGAGCACTCCGACAAGCTCGACATCGTGAAGGTCAATGTGGACGAGAACCCCCAGCTCGCCATGAAGTACCAGATCACCTCCATCCCCGCGATGAAGGTCTACAAGGGCGGCGAGGTCGTGAAGACCGTCATCGGCGCGAAGCCGAAGCCCGCCCTCGAAGCCGACCTGGCCGCCTACCTCTCGTAGCCGGCACCCTGGTCGAACCCCAGAACCCGCCCGGCACACGCCGGGCGGGTTTTTCGTATCTGCCCGCCCCGTAGCATGGAACTCTCAGAGAACGGACCTCTCCCAGTGACCGAACAGCAGCAGACCGGCAACAACCTCGACCCGTGGTTCCACCACTACGCCGAGCGAGCCGCCGGACTGCGCGCCAGCGAGGTGCGCGCGCTGTTCGCGGTGGCCTCCCGGCCTGAGGTGGTCTCCCTCGCCGGTGGCATGCCGTTCGTCTCAGCGCTGCCCGAGGACCTCATCCGCTCGGCACTCGACGATGTCATGACCCTCGAAGGCCCGGCTGCGCTGCAGTACGGCTCCGGCCAAGGCGTTCCCAAGCTGAGGGAGCAGATCCTCGAGGTCATGGCACTCGAGGGAATTCGCGCGAACGCGGACGACGTCGTCGTGACGACCGGTTCACAGCACGCCCTCGAGCTCGTCAGCAAGCTCTTCCTCGATCCCGGCGACGTCGTGCTGGCGGAGGGACCTTCCTATGTGACCGCCATGGTCATCTTCCGCTCGTACCAGGCCGACATCGACCACGTTCCCATGGACGAGAACGGGATCATCCCCGAAGCGCTGCGCGAGCACATCGCGCGCTTGAAAGCACAGGGACGCACACTCAAGCTGCTCTACACCATCCCGAGCTTTCACAACCCAGCCGGTGTGACCCTCAGCTGGGAGCGGCGACAGGAGGTGCTGCAGATCGCGCGCGAGAACCACATCCTCGTGCTCGAAGACAATCCCTACGGACTGCTGTATTTCGACCGGCCTGCGCCCGACGCCATTCGCTCCCTGGACGAAGACGGGGTCATCTACCTGGGCACCTTCTCGAAGACCCTTGCACCCGGCTTCCGCACGGGCTGGGCGCTCGCACCCCACGCCATCCGCGAGAAGCTCGTGCTCGCCAATGAGGCCGCGGTGCTTTCGCCGAGCTCCTTCAGTCAGCTCGTCATTTCGCGCTACCTGGAACGGGCCGACTGGCGCGCGCAGATCGATACCTTCAGGGGCGTCTATCGTGAGCGCAAAGAGGCGATGATCTCCGCACTCGAGGAGTACCTGCCGCAGTTGAGCTGGACGAATCCCCACGGTGGTTTCTACGTCTGGGTCACGATGCCTGAACCCCTCGACTCGAAGGCCATGCTTCCCCGCGCGGTCACGGAACTCGTCGCCTACACACCCGGCACCGCGTTCTATGGCGACGGCGGGGGACATCAGAACATCAGGCTGTCGTTCTGCTATCCCACGCCCTCCCAGATTCGTCTGGGAGTGCGCCGGCTCGCCAACGTGCTCAATGAGGAACTCGAGATCATCGACACTTTCGCGGGAACAGGCACCTTGTTCTCCCGACTCCCATCGACGCGTATCAGCTCGCCGCCCACCGACCTCTCCTAGGGAGCCTTCCTGCCATGACCGCACCCAGCCTCCTCGACATCGTCGTGCTCGCCGGTGGAATCTCCCACGAACGCGAGGTGTCCCTGCGCAGCGGCCGACGCGTCGCCGACGCCCTGAGCGCACGCGGCCATCGAGTACGCATCGTGGACCCGGACTCGAGTCTGTTCTCAGGGTTGTCCGAGCACCGCCCCGACGTCATCTGGCCGGTCCTGCACGGATCCACCGGTGAAGACGGCGCGCTGCTCTCACTGCTGGAGACGACCGGCATCCCCTTCGTCGGCGCCCGGGGCGACGACGCCGGTCTGGCGTGGCTGAAGCCGGTGGCGAAAGCACTCGTACGCCGTGCGGGCATCGCCACACCCGATTCGATCACCCTTGGGCGCGAGACGTTCCGGGACCTCGGCGCGGCGGACGTACTCGCCCGTGTTCTCGAGGTGCTTCCGGTTCCCGTCGTCGTCAAGCCGTCTGAAGGCGGTTCGGCGCAGGGCGTCTCGATCGTCCGCGACGCAACGGAGCTTCCGCGCGCGATGGTCGAGGCCTACAGCTACTCCGAGATCGCCGTGATCGAACGACTCGTCGAGGGTACCGAGGTCGCCATCGGCGTTGTCGACACCGGGGACGGTCCCTACGCGCTTCCCGCGGTCGAGATCGAGCCGTTGGGTGAGGTCTACAGCTTCGACGCCCGCTACAACGCGGGGGAGACCCTGTTCTACACGCCCGCCCGCGTCACAGCTGAGGTCGCAACCACACTCGCTGACACCGCCGTGCGCGTTCACGAGTTGCTGCAGCTTCGCCACCTCTCTCGGATCGACCTGATCATCGACGAGTCCGGCGTCGCCTGGTTCCTCGAGGCCAATGTTCTTCCGGGACTCACGGAGACATCGCTCGTGCCTCAGGCGATCGAGGCGGCCGGCTCCACGCTTGACGAGCTGTACTCGGCGATCGCGGTGGCCGCCGCGTCGGGTGCGGTGAAGTAGGCCCGCGGACTCGAACCCTTCGGCAAGCTCAGGGACCGGGCTCGTCTGGGCCGCAACGTTTCACGTGAAACCACCACGCTGTTCGCTGAGCCGGTCGAAGCGTCGCGACCCATAGGTGGTCCGGGCCCTTCGACAAGCTCAGGGACCGGCTCCTCGGGGAACCGCGGTTTCATGTGAAACGACCTCCCTGTTCGCGGAGCCTGTCGAAGCGTCGCGACCCATGGGTGGTCCGGGCCCTTCGACAAGCTCAGGGACCGGGTTCCTCAGGACCGCAACGTTTCACGTGAAACCACCACACTGTTCGCTGATCCTGTCGAAGCGTCGCAACCCATGGGTGGTCCAAGCCCGTCGACAAGCTCAGGGACCGGCTACTCAGGACCCGGCCGTTTCACGTGAAACGACCACCCTGTTCGCGGAGCCTGTCGAAGCGTCGCGACCCATAGGTGGTCCGGGCCCTTCGACAAGCTCAGGGACCGGGCTCCTCAGGACCCGGCCGTTTCACGGGAAAGACCACACTGTTCGCTGAGCTGTCGAAGCGCAGCGACCCATAGGTGGTCTGGGCCCTTCGGCAAGCTCAGGGATCGGGCTCGTCTGGGCCGCAACGTTTCACGTGAAACACCCCCACCGTCCGCTCAGCCGGTAGAAGCGTCGCGACCCATAGGTGGTCCAGGCCCTTCGACAAGCTCAGGGACCGCAACGTTTCACGTGAAACGACCGCGCTGTTCGCTGAGCCTGCCGAAGCGTTGCCTCAGCCCGGGAAGTTCGACTCGCCCATCTCCTGCAGGATGCGATTCAGGTCCTGAATCGTGGCGAAGTCGATACTGATCTGGCCCTTACGCGCACCGAGGGTGATGCGCACCCGGGTGTTCAGCCGGTCGCCCAAGCGCTCGGCGATCTCGTCGAGGTGACCACGGTGCTTCCCAGCACTCGGCTTCACCTTGGCCGGTCGCGGCGACGACGTCGCGACCGCCTCCGCCTCACGCACCGACAACTCCTCGTTGACGATCTTGTCGGCGAGGTGAAGCATGGCATTGCTGTCGCCGCCGAGCGAGAGGATGGCGCGCGCATGTCCGGCGGAGAGAACACCGGCGGCAACACGTACCTGGACCGGCTCGGGTAACTTGAGCAGGCGTAGCGTATTCGACACCTGCGGACGCGACCGACCGATGCGGCCGGCGAGTTCTTCCTGCGTGATGCCGAAGTCGCTCAGCAACTGCTGGTACGCAGAAGCCTCTTCGAGGGGGTTGAGGTTGGAGCGGTGCAGGTTCTCGAGCAGCGCGTCGCGCAGCATGTTCTCATCGGCCGTGTCTTTGATGACCGCGGGGATGGTGTCGAGTCCGACTTGCTTCGTCGCCCGCAGACGACGCTCGCCCATGATGAGCTCGTACTTGCCGGGCTGTTCAGCGTGCGGACGCACGACGATCGGCTGCAGCACTCCGAACTCCCGCACGCTGTGCACGAGTTCGGCCAAGTCGTCGGGATCGAACACGGTGCGGGGCTGCACGGCGTTCGGAACGATGTCGTCGGGGCTGAGGTGAGCGAGGCGGGCGCCGGGAACAGCGACGAGATCATCCTGGCCATCGTTCTGCTCCGGGGGAGTGTCACCGCCAGGGAAGAAGACGTCAACCGGTCGTGATCGGCGCTCTTCGTCACCGGTGCTCGGATCTCCACTGGGGATCAATGCACCGATTCCGCGTCCCAGACCAGTTCGCTTCGCCATCAACGACGACCTCCTTCGAAGACAGGCACTCCACGGCGAGCGATCTCCGCCGCCGCCTCCAGGTATGACAATGAGCCCGACGATGTGGGGTCGTATCCGATCACGCTCTGGCCATAGCTTGGGGCCTCGGAAACCCGCACTGACCGGGGAATGATCGTCTTCAGCACCTGCTCGGGGAAGTGATCGCGAACATCTTGCGCCACTTGGTTCGCCAGGTTGGTGCGACCGTCGTACATTGTCAGCAGAATCGTCGAGACCTTCAGGTCGGGATTGAGGTGCTTCTCGATGAGTTCGATGTTCTTGAGCAGTTGGCTCAGCCCCTCGAGCGCGTAGTACTCGCACTGAATCGGGATGAGCACCTCGGTGGCCGCAACGAACGCATTGATGGTCAACAGCCCGAGCGACGGCGGGCAGTCGATGAAGACGTAGTCATACGGATCGCTCAACTGCTTGAGGTGGTCCTCCAACGCTCGACGCAGGCGCTGTTCGCGTGCGACGAGTGACACCAACTCGATCTCGGCGCCCGCAAGATGGATCGTGGCGGGAACACAGTAGAGCTCGCCGGCTTCTGGGCTGGGCTGCACCACATCGGCGAGGTCGACCTCTCCGATGATCACGTCGTACACGCTCACGGTGTCGGCTCGGTGCTCGACCCCGAGCGCGGTGGAGGCGTTGCCCTGGGGATCCAAATCGATCACCAGAACCTTCGCGCCGGCCAGCGCCAGAGCAGCCGCCAGGTTCACCGTGGTCGTCGTCTTGCCGACGCCACCCTTCTGGTTGGAGATCGTCAGCACCCGCGTACGTTCAGGAAGGGGAAGTGGAGAAGAGGTGAGCGCCTGGCGACGCCGTGTGATGTCCGCGACCTCGCGGGCGAGCGGTGTCTCGGCCTCGTCGAACGCGGCCGGGTCGATGGCTTCGTCAGACCCCAGCTCATCCCGCACCACAGCGCCGGCCTCGCTTTCTGAAACCGAGAGGACAGCAAGGACGTCCGCGTCGGCGTCTTCCTCTGGATGTTTCACGTGAAACGCCTCATCTTGCGCGGAATCTGACGGCACCTCGGCCGCTGCGACCTGCTCGGCAGAATCATGCGAATGCTGGTCATCGGCGAGCGAGGTCACGGCCGGCACAACGCTCGCCTCGGCAGCCGGCGGGGCATCGCTGACGGAATCCTCGGGTACGGTCGATGCGGGGGATTCCCTCTGCGCGGCGCGACTCTCGTCGCTCTCACGCCGGTGGAACCAGCCGCGACGGGTGTCATTCGACATCTGCAGAGAACTCCTAGTTCGCAATCCGAGGGTTATCCATCTCACACGGAGAGGATGCAGGCTCCGGCGATCGTGTGGGCCACCACCGCAGTGCTTGGGGAGAATCATGCTCCCCAGATGCGGCTGTGGAGGGCTAATCCACTGTAGCCCGAACCACCCTGGTCACTTCGCCCAGCACGCCCTCGCCAAGCACCAATACCTCGAGATCGACGAGATGGTTCTTCCGGATGACCTTCTCCGCTGCCTCGATCTCACGCTCCACGCTCGCGCCCTTCATGAGCAGAAGCTCGCCGCCGGTTCTGACGAGCGGAACGGTGAGGGGAATCAAGGTGCGCAGCGCACTGACGGCACGGGCGGTCACCTGGTCGAGCAGGGGAGTGATCCGCGCTTCCTCGGCGCGGGCGCGCACCACCGTGACGTTCTCGAGGCCCAACTCCGCGGCTTGGCTCTCGAGCCACGCGACCCGGCGCTCCATCGGTTCGATCAGCACCATCGAGACGTCAGGTCGTGCAATCGCGAGCACCAGACCTGGTAAACCTGCTCCGCTACCGATGTCCCCGACCCGTCCGGGACGCAGGAGCGGCGCCATGATGGCGCAGTTCAGGATGTGCCGACTCCACAATCGCGGCAGCTCCAAGGGCCCGATCAGACCGAGCTCCTCGCCATGGGTTGCGAGGTTGGACGTGAACGCCCTGGCCTGATCGATCCGGTCACCGAAGAGCCCCGCCGCCGCGGCGGGTTCTGGTTCAAGCGGGACGGCGCCAGTTTCGTCAGACACGAGATGTTTCACGTGAAACGTGCGTCAGGAGGCGGTGATGACGGTGTGCCGCTCGGCACCCTCACCGCGCGATTCTGAGGCATAACCGCGTTCGGCGACCACATCATGGACCAGCTTGCGCTCATACGACGACATGGCGGGAAGGGCCGCTTCCGACGCTCCGTCCGTCAATCGCGCGATCGCGTGGTCGACGAGAGCGGCCAACTCCGACTTGCGGGCGTCGCGCGACCCGCCGATGTCGAGGATGAGACGGGAGAACGTGCCGGTCTTGGTCTGGACGGCAAGGCGCGTGAGCTCCTGCAGAGCGTTCACGACGTCGGCCTTCGCCAGCACCCGAAGGTTGGTTCCATCATCGGCGTTCACCGAGACATAGGCGCGTCCGTTTCGCGCATCGATGTCGATGTCGCCATCGATGTCGCAGATGTCGAGGAGTTCCTCGATGTAGTCGGCGGCGACATCGCCTTCCTGCTCGAGTTGGTCGCGGGTCGGCGTTGCGTTCTCGATCTGAGCGTCGGTCATGGTCCTACTTCTTCTCGCCATCTGACGTGGTGTTCGAGCTGGGTTTCTCGACCGGCTCGGTTGACGCCCGAGGCGCCTGCTGCGGCCGCTGCTGGGCTGGTCCCTTGGGAGCCTGCTTCTTCGCCCGGTTCTTGCTCACCGGCTGCTGACGCTGCGCGGGCTTCTTCTCCTCGACAACGACGACCTGGGTGTCGGGCGTCACGAGCTTGCCCTTGCGCGCGAGGCGCGCCTCGCGCGCCTTCGCCGCATCGCTACCGGGCGTGGGCATGTTGCGGATCACGAGGAACTGCTGAACCATCGTCCAGATGTTCGTCGTGAGCCAGTAGAACATCACGCCGAGGGGGAACGCGATACCCGAGAAGGCGAAGACGAGGGGGAGCAGGTACAGCAGAATGCGCTGCTGACGGAACATGGGGCTCGCCTTGGTCTCCGGCGACATGTTCTTCGAGACGATCTGCAGCTGAGTGATGAACTGTGACGCGGTCATCAGCACGACCATCGTTGCGGCGATCCACATCACCGCGGCATTGAAGGGCTGGCCGGCGGTCATCAGGGTCCACTGCGAGGCGAAGGAGTCATGCAGGGGAGCGACGCCGAACAGCGACGCGTTTCCGAACAGGTCCGACAGCTGTTGGTTCAGCGGGCCCACACCCGCCTTCTTGTGCTGGGCGTCGTTGAGCACCGAGAAGAGGGCGAAGAAGATGGGGGCCTGGATGAGCAGCGGCAGGCAGCTCGACAGGGGGTTGGTACCGGTGCGCTTGTAGAGCGCCATGGTCTCGCGCGACATCGCCTCGCGGGAGAACTGGTCCTTCTTGCCCTTGTACTTGTCCTGGATCTTCTTCAGCTGCGGCGCGACCTCGAGCATGCGGCGCTGGTTCTTGATCTGCCGGACGAACAGCGGGATGAGTGCGGCTCGCACGACGAGCACGAGACCGACGATCGAGAGCACCCACGTGATTCCCGCCGCGGGGTCGAGGCCGAAGGCCGAGAAGACCCAGTGCCAGCCAACGAGCAGCAGCTCGACGACCCACTTCAGTGGCCAGAGTAATGTTCCGAAGAGGTCCATCGTGTGGTGTCAGCCCTTTCCTTGGCCTGCAACAACAAATCCGAATTGAGTCAGCCGATACCCTCGGTCACGGCCCTGCGGCACGTCATCGATGCCGCCTTCCGCCCACGGGTGGCAGCGGGCGATGCGCCAGAGACCCAGGGCTGATCCGACGATGAGTCCACGCGCCTGGATCGCCTGCAGTGTATACGCCGAACATGAGGGGTAATACCGGCAGACGTCGCCGTACAGGGGGGAGATGACGGCGCGATATCCGCGAAGCAGCACCACCGCGACATTCCGCGGAAGCAGGAGCGCCAGTCTGAGGATCCTCACACTGCACCCCTGTTCACCGCATCGACGACTTCGTCGTGAAGGGCGTCCCACGATGCCTCGTACGCACCAGGAAGGGCACGGATGACGACATCCGTGCCCTGTCTCGCCATACCGACCATCTCGAAGCTCGCCGCCTTGAGCCGGCGACGCACGAGATTGCGGCGAGTGGCGGAGCCCACGTTCTTGGCGACGATGAAGCCGAAGCGAACCGAGTCGGTCGATGGGTTCGGCCTGACGTAGGTCACGGTGTGCGCGGCGACGAAACGTCGGCCACGCCGCACCGCCAGACGGTAGTCGGTGCCATCGGTGACACGATTCGCCCTGGCGAGCACCGCAGTGCTTAAGCGGAGAGCTCGGTGCGTCCCTTGCGGCGACGTGCGGAAAGGATCGCGCGGCCGGCGCGGGTGCGCATGCGCAGACGGAAGCCGTGCACCTTGGCACGACGGCGGTTGTTCGGCTGGAACGTTCTCTTGCTCATTGTCTGATCTCCAGGTATTGGATCTCCACGCACCATGAATCGCACGGCCGGGAAGGCAGGGGAGAGCCCTCGGGCTCATCGTCAACTGATTAAACCTAGGGCCTTCCCCCGCGAGGGTCAAACCGGAAGCCATCAGAACAGACGATTCTCCCCATTCTCGGAGCTTTGGGGTGATCGACACGCCGCACTCGCCAGAGAGATTTGATCGACGGATGCGCCCCCACTACCGTGTGGAGGAAGTTATCCCCAGCTTTGGGTGCACGAAAGCTGGAAATCCGCCGGTATTGCACACAGGCAGTGGATAACTTTGTGAATACTTTGCCGACCGGGCAAACTCAGCGTCGAGGACATGAACCGGATGGCACCTCGAACGATTGCGAGTTGGGCATGGCAGACGGCGAACAGCCGATCGATGAGACGTGGAGAGACGTGCTGGGCACCCTCTCCGCCGATCCGAGTGTCACTCCCATGCTCTACGGATTCCTCGGTCTCGTGGTTCCCAAGGGCATCGCGGCCGGCACGTTCTACCTCGAGGTGCCGAACGACTTCACGGCCAGCATGCTCAACCAGCGCATGCGTGCGCCGTTGCTCTCGGCCGTGGCGAAGCTTCCCACCGAGGTGACGAGCTTCTATGTCGTCGTCAATCCCGAGCTCGAACAGGAGCAGCCCCGGGCGAACACTGAGACCGCCTTCGACAACGTCGAGACCCCTGCAGCACCGCAGTCGATCTTCGAATCGGCCCCGGCAGAGCGCTCGACCGACACTCGGCTGAACCCCAAGTACAGCTTCGACAACTTCGTCATCGGCCAGTCCAACCGCTTCGCCCACGCGGCGGCCGTCGCCGTCGCCGAAGCTCCGGCCAAGGCATACAACCCCCTGTTCGTCTACGGCGAGTCCGGCCTCGGCAAGACGCACCTGCTGCACGCCATCGGCCACTACGCCATGAGCCTGTATCCCGGCATCCGTGTGCGCTACGTCAGTAGCGAGGAGTTCACCAACGACTTCATCAACTCGATCGCGAACAACCGGGGCTCGGTCTTCCAGGCGCGCTACCGGAACATCGACATCCTGCTGATCGATGACATCCAGTTCCTGCAGGGCAAGGCGGAGACCCAGGAAGCGTTCTTCCACACCTTCAACACGCTTCACGACCACAACAAGCAGGTCGTGATCACGAGCGACCTGCCCCCGAAGCACCTCACCGGCTTCGAAGACCGGATGCGGTCCCGCTTCGAGTGGGGACTCATCACCGACGTTCAGGCGCCCGACCTCGAGACCCGCATCGCGATCCTGCGCAAGAAGGCGCAGAACGACAAGCTGCAGGTTCCCGATGACATCCTCGAGTTCATCGCCACCAAGGTCTCCTCGAACATCCGCGAACTCGAGGGCACGCTCATCCGCGTCACGGCCTTCGCCAGCCTGAATCGCACCCCCGTCGACATGACCCTCGTCCAGACGGTTCTGAAAGACCTCATCACGCTCGACGAAGACAACGTGATCGCGCCGGTGGACATCATCACGAACACAGCGGAGTACTTCAAGCTCACGGTCGACGATCTCTACGGGTCGAGCCGGTCCCAGGCCGTCGCCACCGCGCGGCAGATCGCCATGTACCTGTGTCGGGAACTGACGAATCTCTCCCTGCCCAAGATCGGGCAGCTCTTCGGCAATCGCGACCACACGACGGTCATGTACGCCAACAAGAAGATCAGCGAGTTGATGAAGGAGCGTCGCTCCATCTACAACCAGGTCACCGAGCTCACCAACCGCATCAAGCAGACGCACCGCTACAAGTAACCGCGGCCCCCTCGAACCCGAACGAGGGCCTTGCCCCTGTGGAATACGTTGGCCAAGATATGCCGCTACTCACACATTGTGCATAACCTGTGGAAACTTAACGAGTAAGACGGCCGTTGCTGTTGACGGATGTGCTCCGATTGTGAATCAGGCCCGGAATCACGCGGATGGCAGGGCAACGCGATCCCCTTAACGATCACAGCTCCCTCACAAGTCACAACCGTGTAGTTCGGCAGGATTCCGCGGGAGGCGCATAGTTATCCACAGTTTCCACACTTGTTAACACCGTTAAGCACATTTCTTTTAACACTCCGGCTCGACAACTTTTTCGGACCGTCGGCTCGGCCGCGCACACCCGGCTCGGCCTGCTTCGCCCCACTCGAAGAGGGCTGCACGGCGCCGTAGGCCAACGGCTAGCATGGAGCGCACCGGGTTCAATGACAGGAGTGGCTCACGTGAAGTTCCAAGCCAATCGCGACGTCTTCAGTGAGGCTGTTTCCTTCGCCGTCAAGCTGCTTCCCCAGCGAACGACGCTGCCGATCCTCAGCGGCGTGCTCATCGAAGCGACAGTCGACGGCCTGGTGCTCTCCTCGTTCGACTACGAAGTCTCCGCCCAGACGGAGATCGTCGCCGACGTCGAGGAGCCGGGAACGGTGCTCGTCTCCGGGCGGCTTCTGGCCGAGATCGCCAGCCGGCTTCCGAACGCTCCCGTGAGGTTCGCGACCGAGGAGTCCCGCATCGTCGTCAGCTGCGGATCCGCAAGCTTCACCCTGCTCTCGATGCCGGTCGAGGAATATCCCAGCATCCCGCAGGTGAGCGAGGAGACCGGGGTCGTGCCGGCGGAGGAGTTCGCCAGCGCCGTCGCCCAGGTCGCCGTCGCAGCCTCGCGCGATGACGTGACGCCGGTGATCACCGGCGTGCAGCTCGAGGTGGGCGAGAACAGCCTCGGCCTCGTCGCCACCGACCGATACCGCGTCGCCGTTCGCGAGATCGACTGGGACGGCGGCAGCAATGGCGCCCCTTCTGTGGCTGCGCTGGTGCCCGCCCGCACCCTGCAGGAGGTCGGCAAGACCTTCGGGCACAGCGGAACCATCTCGGTCGCCATCACGAGCAAGGACGACCGCGAGCTGATCGCCTTCACCGCGAACAAGAAGACGGTCACGTCGCTGCTGATCAAGGGCAATTTCCCGCCTGTGCGCCGGTTGTTCCCCGAGTCCGTCGACAACTACGCGGTCATGAACACGGCAGACCTCATCGAGGCCACGCGACGGGTCGCGCTCGTGCTCGAGCGCGAGGCGGCCCTGCGCTACACGTTCTCGTCAGAGGGCCTGACGCTCGAGGCCATCGGCTCGGAGCAGGCGCAGGCATCCGAGACCATCGACGCCATCCTGACCGGCACTGACACCGTCGTCTCACTGAAGCCGCAGTTCCTGCTCGACGGCCTGGGCGCCGTGCATTCCGAGTACGTGCGGATCTCGTTCACGAAGACCGAGAATCCCAACAAGCCGGGTCCGGTGCTCATCACGAGCCAGACCTCGCGCGAGACCGCCGGTTCGGACAGCTATCGTTATCTGTTGCAGCCGAACCTGCTTCTTCGCTAGATAAATCAACACAATAGGGAGTTCTCCCATGCACATCGGGCTCATCGGTCTCGGAAGAATGGGCGGCAACATGCGTGCCCGCCTGCGTGAACACGACATCGAGGTGACCGGCTATGACCGCAACCCCGACGTGACGGATGCCGGCTCGCTCGCCGACCTCGTGGCGGCGCTTCCGACTCCCCGCATCGTCTGGGTCATGGTGCCCGCCGGGGAGATCACCGACGGTGTCATCACCGACCTGGCCGGCCTGCTCGAGCCGGGCGACCTCGTGATCGACGGCGGCAACTCGCGCTTCACGGAAGACTTCAAGCACGGCGCGGAACTCGCGGAGAAGGGCATCAACTACATCGATGCCGGCGTCTCGGGCGGCATCTGGGGCCATGAGAACGGCTACGGCCTCATGGTCGGCGGTTCGGCCGACGAGGTGCAGCGCGCCATGCCGATCTTCGACGCCCTGCGTCCCGAAGGCCCCCGCGAGGAGGGCTTCGTGCACGTCGGCGAGATCGGCGCCGGGCACTACGCCAAGATGGTGCACAACGGCATCGAGTACGCCCTGATGCAGGCCTACGCCGAGGGTTACGAACTGCTCGACAAGCGCGAGGACCTCATCAAAGACGTTCCGGGAACCTTCAAGGCCTGGCAGCGCGGCACCGTCGTTCGCTCTTGGCTGCTCGAGCTGCTCGTGCGCGCCCTCGAGCAGGACCCCGAGTTCGACAAGATCGCCGGCTACGTCGAGGACTCCGGCGAGGGCCGCTGGACCATCGAAGAGGCGCTCGAGAACGCCGTGCCGGTGCCGACCATCAGTGCGTCGATCTTCGCCCGTTTCGTATCGCGTCAAGACCAGTCCCCGGCCATGAAGGCCGTCGCCGCCCTGCGCCAGCAGTTCGGCGGCCACGGGGTCAAGTCCGCCGGCTGAAGCAGCCGCGGTATTCCATTCGAGGGGAGAGGTGCATGCGCATCGCGCACCTCTCCCTGAAGGACTATCGCAACTACAGGGCCGCCGAGGTCGACTTCGTCGCCGGGCCCAACCTGATCGTCGGCCGCAACGGCCAGGGCAAGACGAACATGGTCGAGGCCGTCGGGTACCTGGCCACTCTCGGCTCGCACCGGGTGGCCACGGATGCCCCGCTCATCCGGTCGGGCGAGGATGCGGCCATCATCCGGGCCCGGCTGCAGAGCGGCGAGCGCGAGTTGCTCGCCGAACTGCAGATCAACCGTTCCGGCCAGAATCGAGCCCAGCTGAACCGCGGACAGGTGCGCCCCCGCGAGCTCGTGCGCTACTGCCACAGTGTTCTCTTCGCTCCGGAGGACCTCGCGCTCGTGCGCGGTGATCCGGCCGGTCGGCGACGCTATCTCGACGAACTGCTCGTTCAGCGCACACCGCGACTCGCATCCGTGATGGCCGACTACGAGCGCGTGCTGAAGCAACGCAACAGCCTGCTCAAATCTGCGCGGGCCAGTGGCGTGAAACCGAGCGCCATGAGCACCCTCGACATCTGGGACGAGCGCCTCGTCGCCCTCGGCACCGAGATCATCGACGAGAGGCTCGCGCTCGTGGAGCAATTGCGTGCACCGCTCGTCTCGGCCTACCAATCCGTCGCCGGTGACGACCACGTGCCCCGACTGGTGCCGCTGCTCTCCATCGACGACATGACCGACGACGATTCACCCCTCGAGCGGCCGAGCGAGAGCATCGCCTCGACCGCGGAGCGATTCCGTGACGCGATTGCGAGCCGTCGCCGCCAGGAGCTCGAGCGCGCCGTGACCCTGGTGGGCCCGCACCGCGACGACCTCCTGCTCATGCTCAACGCGCTTCCGGCGAAGGGGTACGCCAGTCACGGGGAATCGTGGTCGTACGCGCTCGCCCTCAAGCTCGCCTCGGCTCAGTTGCTGCGTCACGACTTCGCGAGCGGTGACCCCGTGCTTGTTCTCGACGACGTGTTCGCGGAGCTGGATCTCGCGCGGCGCCAACGTCTCGCGGAGGCGGTGCACGGCTACGAGCAGGTTCTCATCACTGCGGCGGTCTTCGAAGACGTACCCGAGACACTCGCGAAGCACCTGGTGCGCATCGAGAACGGCGAGGTGATGGATGCCTGACACCGACGACGAGACGCCCCTCACCGAGGCCAGCCGGTTCTACCTTCACCTGAAGGACCTCTTCGGCGATGGATCGAAGCGCGCGGCGACCCGCCGCAGGGACGTGCGTCGGCGCCGCGGCGACAACCCGGCCAACCTTCCGTACGGCCCCGGGCGCGATCCGAAGGGACTGGCGGAGGCACTCGGCGCGCTCTCCACCCAGCTGGGCTGGCAGTCTCCCCTCGCCCAGTCAGACCTGCTGGCATCATGGACCGAGATCGCCGGCGAGGAGACCGCGAACCACTCCACTCCCGCGGGCATCGACGAGGGCAGGCTCACCGTGCAGTGTGAGTCGACGGCCTGGGCGACGCAGCTGCGGCTCATGCGTGTGGACATGATGACGCGCATCGCCCAGCGGTATCCGGATGCCGGCATCACCAGCATCCGTTTTCTCGGGCCGGACGCCCCTTCGTGGAAAAAGGGCCCACGATCGATTCCAGGGCGTGGCCCACGCGATACCTACGGGTGACAAGACATTTTCGGTCACCCGGCCGAAGAAAGCCGCTCACAGGGGCCGTCCTGAACGGATCGGGCACCCCTGTTTGGTAGACTGAAGAGTCGCTCACACGACGGTCAGGAGCCCAATTTCATATGACAGCGGAACCGAACCAGGCCGTTCCCGCGCCCGAATACGGTGCAGACGCCATCCAAGTTCTCGAAGGACTTGAAGCCGTTCGCAAACGACCCGGAATGTACATCGGTTCCACCGGTCCTCGCGGGTTGCACCACCTCGTCTACGAGATCGTCGACAACTCCGTCGACGAGGCCCTCGCCGGCTACTGCGATCTCATCGACATCACCATTCTCGCGGACGGCGGAGTGCGGGTCGTCGACAATGGCCGCGGCATCCCGGTTGACCTCAACAAGGCCCAGGGTCGCAGCTCGGTCGAGGTCGTGCTGACCGTGCTGCACGCCGGCGGCAAGTTCGGAGGCGGCGGGTACGCGGTCTCGGGTGGCCTGCACGGTGTGGGATCGTCGGTCGTGAACGCACTCTCGAGCAAGCTCGACGTGGAGGTTCGCCGCCAGGAGCACGTCTGGCGACAGAGCTACACCGTCGGCGTTCCGGATGCTCCGCTCTCCATGGACGAGCCCTCCGACGAGACCGGAACCACCATCACGTTCTGGGCCAGCCCTGAGATCTTCGAGACGGTCGAATACGACTACGAGACCCTGCGCGTGCGGTTCCAGCAGATGGCCTTCCTCAACAAGGGCCTGACGATCCGGCTCACAGACAGGCGCGAGGTCTCGCTCGACGAGGAAGGGAACCCGCGTTCGGACTCCTTCCTGTACGAGCAGGGCCTGAAGGACTACGTCGAGTACCTCAATCACTCGAAGAAGGCCGACCTCGTGCACGAGGAGATCATCTCGCTCGAGTCGGAGGACACCGAGCGCAAGATCGCCCTCGAGGTCGCGATGCAGTGGACCACGGGATACACCGAGAGTGTGCACACGTACGCGAACACCATCAACACGCACGAGGGTGGAACGCACGAAGAAGGCTTCCGTGCCGCACTCACGACGCTCATCAACCGCTACGCGCGCGAGAAGGGCATCCTCAAGGAGAAGGACGAGAACCTCTCCGGCGACGACGTGCGGGAAGGTCTCACGGCCGTCATCTCGGTGAAGCTGAGCGAACCGCAGTTCGAGGGGCAGACCAAGACCAAGCTCGGCAACACCGAGGCGAAGTCGTTCGTGCAGCGCGTCGTCGGCGAGTCGCTCACCGACTGGTTCGACCGCAACCCGAACCAGGCGCGCGACATCATCCGCAAGGCGATCCAGGCCGCCACCGCGCGCCTCGCCGCCCGCAAGGCGCGAGAGGCAACCCGCCGCAAGGGCCTGCTGGAGTCCAGCGGCATGCCCGGCAAGCTCAAGGACTGCCAGTCGAAGGACCCGACACTCTCCGAGATCTTCCTCGTCGAGGGCGACTCGGCCGGCGGCTCCGCCGTGCAGGGCCGCAACCCGATGACCCAGGCCATCCTGCCGCTGCGCGGCAAGATCCTGAACGTCGAGAAGGCGCGCCTGGATCGTGCGCTCGGCAACGCGGAGATCCAGACCATGATCACGGCGTTCGGCGCCGGCATCGGCGAGGACTTCAACCCCGAGAAGGCGCGCTACCACAAGATCGTGCTCATGGCCGATGCGGATGTCGACGGCCAGCACATCTCGACGCTGCTGCTGACGCTGCTGTTCCGCTTCATGCGGCCGCTCATCGACCTCGGCTACGTCTACCTCGCGCAGCCGCCGCTCTACCGGCTCAAGTGGACCAACTCGCCGCACGAATACGTCTACTCCGATCGCGAGCGCGACGCTCTCGTGGCGGCGGGCCAGGCCTCGGGCAAGCGGATGCCGAAGGACAATGGCATCCAGCGCTACAAGGGCCTCGGCGAGATGGACTACTCCGAGCTGTGGGAGACCACGATGAACCCCGAGACGCGCACGCTGCTGCAGGTCACGCTCGAGGATGCCGCGGCGGCCGACGAGATCTTCTCCACTCTCATGGGTGAAGACGTCGAGAGCCGACGGGCATTCATTCAGAAGAACGCGAAAGACGTCAGGTTCCTCGACATCTGACACGCGGTCGCATCCGGCATCCCGCTGACGCGGATGCCGCACGACCACAGGCCACACGGAAAGAAGACTGATGGCAGACCAAACCACCACCGACGGCGAGGGCCCGGGCGTTCACGGCCGCATCGACCAGGTCGACCTGCAGTTGGAGATGCAGCGCTCCTACCTCGACTACGCGATGAGCGTGATCATCGGTCGAGCGCTGCCCGACGTGCGCGACGGGTTGAAGCCCGTGCACCGGCGCGTGATCTACACGATGTTCGACGGCGGCTACCGGCCCGACCGCGGCTTCTCCAAGTGCACCCGCGTCATCGGCGACGTGATGGGCCAGTTCCACCCGCACGGCGACAGCTCGGTGTACGACGCGCTCGTTCGGCTCGTTCAGCCGTGGAGCCTGCGCTACCCGCTTGCACTGGGCCAGGGCAACTTCGGATCGGCCGGAAATGACGGCGCCGCCGCCCACCGGTACACGGAGACCAAGATGGCCCCCCTCGCCATGGAGATGGTGCGGGACATCCACGAGAACACCGTCGACTTCCAGGACAACTACGACGGTCGCACCCAGGAGCCCACGGTTCTGCCGGCGCGCTTCCCCAACCTGCTGGTGAACGGCTCCGTCGGCATCGCGGTCGGCATGGCCACCAACATCCCGCCGCACAACCTGCGCGAGGTCGCGTCCGGTGCCCTCTGGGCGCTCGAGCACCCCGAGGCCACGCGCGAGGAGCTGCAGAACGCGCTCATCCAGCGCATCAAGGGGCCGGACTTCCCGACCGGGGCCCAGATTCTCGGCGTGAAGGGCATCCACGATGCCTACCGCACCGGCCGTGGCTCGATCACCATGCGCGCCGTCGTCGCGATCGAGGAGATCCAGGGTCGTACCTGCCTCGTCGTGACCGAACTGCCGTACCAGGTGAACCCCGACAACCTCGCCATCAAGATCGCCGACCTCGTCAAGGACGGCAAGATCTCGGGCATCGCCGACATCCGTGACGAGACCTCTGGTCGTACCGGCCAGCGCCTGGTCGTGGTGCTCAAGCGCGACGCCGTGGCGAAGGTCGTTCTGAACAACCTCTACAAGCACACGCAGCTGCAGGAGAACTTCGGCGCGAACATGCTGGCGATCGTCGACGGCGTGCCGCGCACGCTTCCCATCGACGGCTTCATCGCACTCTGGGTCGACCACCAGATCGAGGTCATCGTCCGCCGGACGCAGTACCGCCTCGATCAGGCCGAGGCCGACGCGCACATCCAGCGCGGACTCGTGAAGGCGCTCGACGCGCTCGATGAGGTCATCGCCCTCATCCGCCGCTCTCCGAGCGCCGATGAGGCCCGCGAAGGCCTGATCAAGCTGCTCGAGATCGACAAGCTGCAGGCGGATGCGATCCTCACCATGCAGCTGCGGCGACTGGCCGCCCTGGAGCGCCAGAAGATCATCGATGAACTGGCCCGCCTCGAGGTGATCATCGCCGAGTTCAAGGCGATCCTCGCGAGCCCGGAGCGCCAGCGCGAGATCGTGCGCGACGAGCTGACCGAGATCACCGACAAGTACGGCGATGACCGCCGCACCGAGATCATGTTCGGCTTCGACGGCGACATGAGCGTGGAAGACCTCATCCCCGAAGAGGAGATGGTCGTCACCGTCACCCGGGGCGGCTACATCAAGCGCACCCGCAGCGACAACTACCGCTCGCAGCACCGCGGCGGCAAGGGCGTGCGTGGTGCCCAGCTGCGTGCCGATGACGTGGTGGAGCACTTCTTCGTCACCACCACACATCACTGGCTGCTGTTCTTCACCAACCTCGGCCGGGTGTACCGCGCCAAGGCGTACGAGATCCAGGAGGGCGGCCGCGACGCCAAGGGCCAGCACGTCGCCAACCTGCTCGAACTGCAGCCCGACGAGCAGATCGCGCAGATCCTCGACATCCGCGACTACGCCGTGGCGCAGTACCTCGTACTCGCCACGCGCAACGGACTCGTCAAGAAGACCGAGCTGAGCGCCTACGACACCAACCGCTCGCGCGGCGTGATCGCGATCAACCTGCGCGAAGACGACGAGCTGGTCTCGGCGCTGCTCGTGGATGAGGGCGATGAGATCCTGCTCGTCTCCCGCAAGGGCATGTCGCTGCGCTTCGAGGCCACGGACTCCGCGCTGCGCCCGATGGGCCGCAGCACCTCGGGGGTGAAGGGCATGGACTTCCGCTCCGGCGACGAGCTGCTCGACGCATCCGTCGTTCCCCCGTCGAGCGATGACAGCGGCGAGGGTGCGGCAAGTTCGGTCTTCATCGTGACCGAGGGCGGCTACGCCAAGCGCACCACCGTCGACCAGTACCGCGTGCAGAATCGTGGGGGACTGGGCATCAAGGTGGCCAAGCTGAGCGAGGATCGCGGCGACCTGGTCGGCGCCCTCATCGTGCACGAGGGCGACGAGGTCTTGGTGGTTCTTGCCAGCGGCAAGGTGGTACGCTCTGACGTCGCCGAGGTCCCTGCGAAGGGTCGTGACACCATGGGGGTGGTCTTCGCGAAGTTCCGCGATGATGACCGAATCATCGCCATCGCGAAGAACAGCGAGCGAGGCCTGACGAACGGCGAAGAGCCCGCCGAGGCGGACGCCGAGCCGCAGAAGGAAGAGAGCACAGATGAGTAGTGTCGCCGAGAAGCTTGCGAAGAAGTCGCCCCGGCGTGCACCCGCGAAGCAGGTTCGCCTGAAGCTGGTATACATCGACTTCTGGTCGGCCGTGAAGCTGTCCTTCCTCATCGCGGTGACGATCGCCATCGTCGCCATCGTGGGCACCTTCCTCGTCTACACGGTCGTCAACCAGACCGGTGTGTTCGACGCCGCGAACAAGCTCTTCAAAGACGTCGCCGGCAGCTCCAGCGACCTGAAGAGCTTCCTCTCTCTCGGTCAGGTGATGGGCTTCACCGTCGTGGTCGCCCTGCTGAACCTCGTGGTCACCACGGCCATCGGCGCGATCATCGCCGTGCTGTACAACCTCAGCGTGAAGGTCACCGGCGGCCTGCTGGTCGGCTTCACCAACAACTGACGGCTGATCGGGGCGCGACTCGTTCGCGAGTCGGCCTCGATTTCGCCAATCCAACGGTGTCGGGTAGTCTTCTATCTGGCCATTTGGGGGCTATAGCTCAGGCGGTTAGAGCGCTTCGCTGATAACGAAGAGGTCCCAGGTTCAAGTCCTGGTAGCCCCACCCCGAATCCCCGCAGGGGGCCTTAGCTCAGTTGGTAGAGCGCCTGCTTTGCAAGCAGGATGTCAGGAGTTCGAATCTCCTAGGCTCCACAGAGAACGAGACGCCCGCCGCTTGGCGGGCGTTCTTCGTTAACGCCCCAGTAGGGTGAAGCGCATGGCCATGGACATCCGCGTCGCTGCGTACGGCGTCATCATCCGCGACGGCCAGATACTGCTGTCGCATTGGAATGAGCATGGACGCAACGGCTGGACGCTGCCGGGGGGAGGGATCGATCCCGGCGAGCACCCCGCGGATGCGGCTGTGCGCGAGATCCATGAGGAGACGGGCTACTCGGCCAGTCTCGAGCGGTTCCTGGGCATCGATACCCATGTCATTCCGGCGAGGAATCGCCCGGCACACATCCTGCGCCCGCTGCAGGCGCTGCGCATCGTCTATCGCGCTGCCATCGTGTCGGGGGAGTTGACCCACGAGGTGGGCGGAAGCACCGACGAGGCGCGGTGGGTGGATCTCGACGATGTCGCTCGACTCAAGACCGTTGAGCTGGTGCGTGTGGGCCTCTCGCTGAACGCGAATCCGCCGGCGACCGGCACGTACGTACGCGACTGAGACACGGCATCCGCTCGCCGGCCACCATGGCTGATGGGGAAACAGACGCGGGGAAGACCGGGCACGACGAAGGCCGCCATCCGGAGACGGCGGCCTTGGTCGAGAATCGAGCGTCGAGCCTCGCTCAGAGGCTCACTGCGGAGTCGTCGCCGGAGGTCGTGCTCGTGCTCGTCGCCGCGGAGTCGATGGGCTCGTCGGCGATCCAGAGCTCGTCGTCGGCACGGAACGTCTGCCACACGGCATACGCCACGCCCGCTGCGGCGATCACGCCGGCGCCGATGGCGATGTAGGTGCCCACGCCCGGGCCCTTCTTCTGCGGCACAACGGGGGTTCCCTTGAGGCGAGCGATCGCCGCCTTCACCCGGGCGTCCTTTGCGATGTCGCCGATGGAGAGCACGGTGCCGAGGGTGCTGCCGATCGCGGGAAGCACAACGCCGCCCGCGGTCTTCGCGAGGGAACGCGCGTTGTCGACGCTCGGCGCGAGGTAATGCTCGTAGCTGTCGCGCACGCGGGGCGCGACCTCCTCGCGTGTGAGGTAGCTCACCTGGCGGCTGGCCTCACGGGCCACGTGGTTTGCCCGGTCGAGCACCTCCTGCTGGTGGTTCCACAGTTCTTCGGCGCTTGCGCGCAGCTTCTTCAATTCCTTGCGGCGCTTACGGGACAGGCTCATCGTGACCTCCATCGTGTCGGGGGCGAACTCTCCCATCTTGCCACCGAATGCCCTGTTCGCTAGGGGCTTGCTCAGGATCACGGGTTTCGTTAGGGCTGTCTTTATAGGATGGTGGCCATGTCCAAGCACACTGCGGTCGCAACGATCAACACCACCCTCGGCCCCATCAAGGTCAATCTCTACGGCAACCACGCACCCAAGACGGTCGCCAACTTCGTGGGTCTGGCCACGGGAGAGATCGAGTGGACGCATCCCGCCACCGGTAAGAAGAGCACCGACCCGCTGTACGACGGCGTCATCTTCCACCGCATCATCCCCGGCTTCATGATCCAGGGCGGCGACCCTCTCGGACAGGGCATCGGCGGCCCCGGCTACCAGTTCGACGACGAGATCAGCCCCGACCTCGACTTCACCCAGCCGTACATTCTCGCCATGGCGAATGCCGGCAAGCAGAACGGCCGCGGAACCAACGGTTCGCAGTTCTTCATCACCGTTGCGCCGACGACCTGGCTGCAGGGCAAGCACACCATCTTCGGCGCCGTCGAAGACCCCGCATCGCAGGAGATCGTCGAGAAGCTCGCCGCGGTTCCCACCGATGGCCGCGACAAGCCGCTGAGCGATGTCGCCATCGAGTCCATCTCCGTCGAAGAGGTCTAGCCTGCGATGAGTGATGCCCCGGATGTCGACACGAATCACTGCTATCGGCATCCGGATCGGCAGAGCTACGTGCTCTGCCAGCGCTGCGGCCGCACGATCTGCCCGGAGTGCCAGACGCCCGGAGCCGTCGGCGTCATCTGCCCGGAGTGCATGAAGGAGCAGCGCGCCTCTGCACCACGCACGCGTCCCGCCGTCCTGACACGGATGGCGGGACGCGGTGCGCCCGTCGTGACGTACTCGCTCATCGGGATCACGCTGTTCGTGTTCGTGCTGCAGCTGGTTCCCGGGCTCAACGTCACCGCGTGGCTGTTCTTCACGCCCCAGGCGATGGACCCGGTGAGCCTGCAGCCGTGGCGGCTGATCACGTCGGTGTTCGTGCACTCGACGGGCTTCATCTTCCACGTGCTGCTGAACATGTACACGCTGTGGATCTTCGGGCAGTTGCTCGAGAGTCTCCTAGGGCGCGGGCGGTTCCTGAGCCTCTACCTGATCAGCGGTCTCGCGGGATCCGTCGGCGTGATCTGGCTCGCTCCGTACTCGACGCAGGTGGTGGGCGCATCGGGCGCCATCTTCGGCCTCATGGGTGCGTTCCTCGTGATCCAGCGGCGGCTGGGCGGCAACATGACGCAACTGCTCATCCTCGTGGGAATCAACCTCGTGATCGGCTTCATCCCCGGGCTCAACGTGGCCTGGCAGGCACACGTTGGCGGTCTGGTCGGTGGCGCGCTCGTGGGACTGATCTTCGTGGAGACGCGCAGCATCCGTCGGCGGCAGGCGCAGATCTGGCTGCTGGTGGGCTTGACGGTGCTGCTGTTGCTGGCCAGCCTGCGGTACTTCTTCCTGCCCATCCTCTGACACTCGGTACTCGCCCCCCTTCGACAGGCTCAGGCAACGGTGGCTGGGTCGGGAGGGTCTGTTCGCTGAGCCTGTCGAAGCGTGGTGCCGTCCGTGTGGGTTGCGGCCCCCTTCGACAGGCTAAGAGAACGGTGGCTGGGTCTCGCGCCGGCGGTCGGCTCGTGATGGCGGCTGGGTCCAGAGCGTCTGTTCGCTGAGCCTGTCGAAGCGTCGCTCCGTGCCGCATGACCGGTCACCTTCCCCTATTCGGACTCTTCAGCCCGGCGCTTGGCATTCCTCGACAGCGAAGGAAGCCGGTCGAATTCACCTCGAATCAGCGCCTCCTTCTTCGCCCGACTCCACCCGTGGACGCGCTTCTCGAGGTAGTACGCGTCATCGACGCGATCAGTCCAGACTGCATACGCCACGGTCACCGGTCGATGCTTGCGTGTGAAGTTCGCACCTATCCCTTGGTTGTGTTCCCACACCCTCGCCTCGAGCGGCTTGTCCGTGCTGCCGGTGTAGTAGGCGCCGTTGGCGCACAAGAGGATGTACATGTAGGCCACGATTCAGCATCGGCAATCTCATCGCCTCAGGAGTCCTTGGTGACGACAAGTGAATCCATTGGAGGCCAACCGCGACGGTGAGGGAGTCGTTCACGGCCGTCGCGGCCCTTCGACAGGCTCAGGGAACGGTGGCTGGGTCTCGTGCCGGCGGTCGGCTCGGGACGCTGGCTGGGTCGGGCGGGTCTGTTCGCTGAGCTTGTCGAAGCGTCGTACCGTGCGTGCGGGTCGGGGCCCTTCGACAGGCTCAGGGGACGGTGGCCGGGTCTTGCGTGGGCCCTCGGCTCGTGGCGGTGGCTGGGTCGGGAGAGTCTGTTCGCTGAGCTTGTCGAAGCGTCGTGCCTGGTGCGCGGTCGGGACCCTTCGACAGGCTCAGGGAACGATAGCTGGGTCTCGTGCTGGGGGTCGGCTCGTGACGGTGGCTGGGTCGGGAGGGTCTGTTCGCTGAGCTGGTCGAAGCGTCGTACCGTGCGTGTGGGGTGCGGCCCTTCGACAGGCTGAACCGCACTGGGTTTAGTGGACGCTTCTTTCTCAACGAAAGAAGATGAGTCATGGTCAGTGGCATCAAGTTCGAGCCCGAGTTCAAGGAGCGGGCTGTACGGCTGTATCTCGAGCGGCGGGCGGAGCACCAGGAGGAGTCGTTGGCTGCCTCGGTTCGCCAGGTCGCGTCGATTCTCGGAATGAGCGTGGACACGTTGCGCGGTTGGACGCGGGCGGCGGAGGTCGATGCCGGTAAACGTCCCGGGATCACATCGGACATGGCGGCGGAGTTGCGGCGGTTGCGGAAGGAGAACGCGGAGCTTCGGCGGGCGAACGAGATCCTGAAGACCGCGTCGGCTTTTTTCGCGGCGGAGCTCGACCGCCCACGGCTGTGATCTGCGACTACATCGACACCTATAAGGGCCGGTTCGGGGTCGAGCCGATCTGTCGTGTCCGAGCTTGTCAACTTTTCTGTGTAAGTGGGGCTGGTCATCGGTTATAGATAGCGGTTGATGCGG